>JANOTI010000243.1:0-11196 GCA_031416255.1 Sphingomonadales bacterium
CCGGGCTTTACTCTGGAAGTATTGGAACACGGGAAGGTCGTCTTGGATGGCACCTGTGGCGTCTTCAAAAATATAGCTGCCGTAGCGATTGGCGTATAATGTGACGCTACCGTCGAAACGTGTGCTGTCATATCGGGCATAGACTTCGCCGTTGAAACTACGTTCACTGCGAAAATCAATATTGCCGATTTCAAATGACTGGGTGGCGACATGCGGTCCGTCAGAGAATAATTCTTCGACCGAAGGCGCGCGAGCGGTGCGGGATAAGTTTACCCCGAGTTTCAGGTCACCGCTGGTGTATCCAAGGCCCAATGCCGCCGATATGTTATTGAAACGCCTTGATATATTGATCGAATCTGCCTTAAGATTGGCATGGTCGAAGCGCAGAGCTACCTCGACGTCAAACGCACTCAGCGCAAATTCTTGTAGCGTGAACACGCCCATTGAACGCGTCTGTGTGGGTGGAACAAACGCTTCGTCGCCGATGGCTTCAAAATCGCGTGTTAGAAACTGCACACCGCTTGCGCCGCGCCAACCGCCACGCTCATTTTGTGTCAGCTCAAGCCGCGATTCAATCGCTGAACTGTTGAACACGGTACCGATATCAGCACCTTCCAGCTCGACATGTGTGTAGTCCGCATAGCCGGTGCGCAGTCGCAGCGTGTCGAGGAAACCACTGCCCAGTTCCACTTCTCCACGCAGATCAAAGCGATATTGTTTCAATTTGATCGAGACGCCGTCTTCCTCAATCTCCGCACCGAAATCGGGGCGTTCTGCGATACCGTACTGCGTATCATAAACGTTGAACGAAACGCCCAGATTGCCGCCGTCGTCGATAAAGGCGCCACCCACTCCAGCGCTCCAGGTTTTAACATCACTGTTGGGCAATCGACCCCGCGTCGTTGCCCAGCTGCGTGCGTTGGCGGCTTCTGTAGTGTTGCCTAATGTTGTTTGGTCAGCAGCGAACGCCAGTGCCTCAGCCCGCAAAGTGGGTGACAGCAACGCGCCGCCAATGCGCAAATCGTCGCTGTTGCGGTAGCTACCGTCAGCGTGGACGACAAAACGGTCGCTGATGGGGACATCGACCGAAGCCCCGGCGGAGTATTCATTTGCAACGCTAGAATAGCCAAGCAGCGCGTCAACATGGACCGCTTCGTCGGGAACATTGCGCGGAATGCGTTTGTCGATGACATTCACCGCTCCGCCCGTGGCTTGCCCCCCAAAGAGCAAAACTGCGGGGCCGCGCAAAACTTCGATCCGTTCAGTGGTCAGCGCGTCGATAGTGACAGCATGGTCCGCCGATGTATTGGAGGCATCGATATTGCCGATGCCATCGGTCAACACTGCGACCCGGTTGCCTTGCGATCCGCGTATTACTGGGCGTGATGCGCCAGGGCCAAAGCTGGTGGCGGATAGACCGGGCAGTTTTGTAAGCATTTCGCCGATCTGGCCTTCGGTCTCGGCGGCCAAGTCTTCACCAGACAATGATGATGTACCGGCTAGCAAATCAAGCCGTTCAAAATAGGGTGCGGTGACGACGATGCCTTCATCCTGATGGAAATCATCATCCTGAGCGGTGTCATCCTGAGCCGTGTCGCTTTCACGCAGCTGTGCAGAAGCGGGGTTTGCCAATGCCATTGACGTCAAAAGCGCAGAACCACTGAGTAGGCGAAGAATTTTCATTGGGAGACCCTTAAGTTTTTGTGTGGTTTTAAATTCATGCGCGGGATAGTCGCAATGTAATAGTATAACAACACTCTGTTGGTTAAAATCGACGAACGGCATTTTTCCGGCGGCGAATAACCAATGATAGTTTCAAAGCATGGCTTGGGCCGCGCAAACTGGTGCTGGCTTGCACCTTTGCCCTTCGCGCATTAGCTAACGATCCATGATAGCAAAAAATTCGACCCTAGACCTTATCGGCAACACCCCGCTCGTTTTGCTTAAAGGACCAAGCGCAGAAAGTGGCTGCGAGATTTATGGCAAATGCGAATTTGCCAATCCCGGTGCATCGGTAAAGGATCGCGCCGCTTTATACATCGTCCGCGATGCCGAGACGCAAGGGCTGTTGAAGCCCGGCGGCACAATTGTCGAAGGGACAGCCGGCAATACCGGCATCGGCCTTGCACTGGTTTGCAATGCATTGGGATACAAGACAATTATCGTCATGCCCGAAACGCAAAGTCAGGAAAAAAAGGATACGCTGCGCGCGCTTGGCGCTGAACTCGTTCTGGTGCCAGCCGCACCCTATGCCAATCCCGGCCATTTTGTGCACACTTCGCGCCGGATTGCGGAGGAAACCGAGAATGCGGTGTGGGCCAACCAGTTTGACAACATCGCTAACCGCCGTGCGCATATCGAAACGACAGCTGAGGAAATCTGGACCCAAATGGATGGACGCGTTGATGGCTTTACCTGCGCGGCGGGTACGGGCGGAACAATTGCCGGCGTCGGCTTGGGTTTGAAGGCAAAGGATGAGGCGATCACGATTGCTCTGTCGGATCCTCATGGCGCTGCACTTTATAATTTTTATGCCTCTGGCGAACTGCGCGCAGAGGGCAACTCGGTTGCTGAAGGTATAGGGCAGGGACGGATAACCGCCAATCTGGATGGCGCGCCCATCGACACACAATTTCGTATTTCCGACGAAGAAGGCATAGTCTGGGTTCGGCGTTTGCTGGCCGAAGAAGGGCTGTGTTTAGGATTGTCTTCTGGGATCAATGTTGCCGGAGCGGTGGCGCTGGCAAAGCAGTTGGGCCCAGGAAAGCGTATCGTCACTATCTTGTGTGACACAGGTTTTCGTTACCTTTCGACTCTGTACAACCCACAATGGATGGAAGCCAAAGGGTTGCCGCCAATGCCGTGGCAACTGGACAGCACTGGCAGTGCGGCCTAAACGCACAAGTGAAGGAGCGGCATATGGCGCGTTCGAATGAATCTGCGATGCAGCGTTTGCAAGTCGGCTTGGTTGGTTTGCTGGCGGTGCTTATCTTTGTCAGCATTGCCAGTATGATTTTAAATCGCGCTGGGGGATCTGCGCAAAGTTCCGCAGCCGCGCAGGCTGCAGCAACAGCAGCGAGCCAAAATCCTGATGCAAAATCATCAAGCGATGATCCGTTCGTCGAACTGGGCGTGACGCCCGTTGTCCCCGAACAACAGGGCAAGCAATCGCTGGCCAAGCCAGCGCCGAAAAATTCGCAAAACTGATAGTATTTCGCCATGCTGAAATCTTTATCGGGCTTTCGCGACCCGCGTATTCTGGTCGGCTTTACGCTGTTGCTGGCTATCATCATCACCATTTTTGTCGTCAGCAGTTGGAGTTTTGAACGCGATCAACCGCGGCGTCCTGAATTGATGGTTATGACAAGCATCCCCTTGCAATGGGGTGATGCGACGATGGCGCAGATCGCAAAAGGGGAAGCCGAGCCATCGCCTTTGTTCGGCGCGATCGGCGTGACCAATACAGTCAAGCTGATCGATGATGTTATGCAACTGGGGGAACCGGGCAAAGTCCCGCTGTTAATGATCCAGCCTCGTGCATTTGCACCGGTTGAGCTTGTGCAGCTTGATGCATGGGTTCGTAACGGCGGCAGGGCTATTATCTTTGCCGACCCTGCGTTGGATTGGCCAAACGAACTTTCGCTCGGTGATCGGCGACGCCCATTGTTCACGTCTTTACTGAATCCGCTGTTCCGTCATTGGGGTGTTGAGCTGGCGCTGCCGGTGGGCGAGAACGAAGGCATCGTTGAAGCTGAAATAGCCGGATACAGCCTGTCCCTAAAATCACCGGGAATTTGGGTTCTTCCACCTAAAACCAAAGCAACAGCGCGCTGTGCCATTCGCACCGATGAGCTGTTGGCACTTTGCCGTGTAGGTCGGGGGCAGGCGTTGTTGGTCGCTGATGCTGATGTACTGCACGATGCGCAATGGACCGATAGTGTGCTGACATCAGGCACAATTGTGTGGTTGAACGCTATCATCAATGAGTCGAGATCGGGAAATCCATTTCCGGATAAACTTTGGGAAATTCAGGAAAAGTGACCGGAAGCCGTGACTATGCGCGCAAACTTAGCGGTTTTTCGGTGCGTTTGGACTATCAGGCATCTAAAGTCCGGTTATCGTTAAAATATTAAAGCGTTTGAAAACATATAGATAAAGTAAATTGATGAGTGCTTCCCAGATAATCCCTCTATTCATCCATAATTTCCCTGATATACCCGAATCATATCCGGGGTGGATACCTGTTTTTTGGCTTTAGGGAGCCTGAGACGCAAAGGCGCATGCTTTTGTGAAAGGTGAACCGCACCCGCAGGGAAGGGGTGAAAAGGTTCGTGTCTGCTCTCGTTGTCTATGCCGGTTCCGGACTATCGACGATCGATGGCAAAGGACGCGTGACCATTCCCGCCGAACTGCGCGATCCCGTTTCTGAATCCAGCGGCGAAAATATTGTCTGCTTGCAACGCCATCCCAGCCTGCCATGCTTGATCGGTTTTGGACGTGCTGAGCGGCTGAAACGTCGCGTGGATATTGAGGCGCAGTGGAGTGCCGCTGTTGACCGCGGTGCTGATTTTGACCGCGAAGTTGCAGGAGTAGGAGCCTCCTCGATCTTTGAAACAGCCTTCGAGCCATCGGGCCGCTTTGTTGTCCAGCCGATGCTAAAGCATTTCGGAAAATTGAGCGAACGGGTTTTTTTCTTCGGCGCCACCACGCACTTCATGCTGTGGGACCCCGAAGTCTTTAAAGCATCCGCTCCGCCAGCCTTTGCGCATGTCCGCGAAGAGCTTGATTTCTGGCTCGGCGATTTTGAAAGGCGCGGCAAATGACCGGCGCCCCTCCCCATATTCCAGTTTTACTGGATGAAGTGATTCACGCTCTGGCCATCACCCCAGGTTCAGTGGTCGTGGATGGCACCTTTGGTGCAGGCGGATATAGCCGGGCTTTTCTGGCTTTGGGTGCGCGCGTTCATGCATTTGATCGCGACCCCGATGCGCTTGCAGCAGGTGCCGACCTTGCAGCGCAGAGTGGGGGTGCTTTGCATCTTCACTCTGCCTGCTTTTCAGATATGGACCGGTATCTTGCCGAAATCGGTGTGACGCATGTCGATGCGATCGCGCTGGATATTGGCGTATCGTCAATGCAGCTGGACCAAGCGGCACGGGGGTTTTCGTTTCAGAATGACGGACCCCTGGACATGCGGATGAGCCAGTCTGGCGAAACAGCCGCCGATTTCATCAATAACGCCGACGAAGATGCAATCGCGAATGTGATTTATCTTTACGGCGAAGAGCACCGATCGCGCCGAATTGCGCGCTTCATCGTTGCTGCGCGTCCTATTGAAAGCACAGGCACCCTTGCCGCGGTCGTGCGCAAATCGCTCGGCTATCGACAAGGCGCGCCAAAGGATCCCGCTACGCGGACGTTTCAAGCGCTGCGCATTCATATCAACCGCGAGTTGGACGAACTTAATCTAGGGTTAAAGGCTGCGGAGCGAATTTTGAAGCCCGGCGGCCGGCTTGCAGTGGTCAGCTTTCACAGCCTTGAAGACCGCATCGTAAAGCAATTTCTGCGGGAACGCAGTGGCGGTTTAAGCAGCGGATCAAGGCACATGCCGATTGTAGCTGCCACACGGGCGCCCAGTTTTATCCAAGCATCAAAGGCCATTCGGCCTTCGGCCGATGAAATTGCGCGAAATCCGCGCTCGCGGTCTTCGACATTGCGCAGCGCAATCCGCTCAGACGGGGCGGCTTGGTCATTGGAGAATGCAGCATGACACTCGCCATGAAAAAGCTGAAAAATTTTGGCTGGGTTGCTCTGCTCTCGGTGATTATTGTGCTGCTATATCCCTTGTCGCTTAACGTCGGTGCGCTGCACAGCGAACTGGTCAGTACCGATAGCAAAATAATGGAAACAAAGCGCGAGATCAGCTTTCTGCAAGCAGAACTGCGGACACGTGCCAATATGCAGCAGCTGGCCGAATGGAATGATTTGCTTTACGGCTACGCTCCTCCCACAGCCGCCCAGTTTTTGGCCGGTGAAAGGGCACTGGCAAATCTTGACGGCGTAGGGCCGGATGTAAAGCCTGTGATGGTCGCCGTTTCAATCCTAGATGGCATCACGCCTGCGGGCGAAATTGGCAAGCCTGGCGGATTTGCCTCTAAGCTCGCACCCATTGACACAGAAACGCCAGTCCGGATCGCCATTGCTATGCCGCAAAGGGCGAAAGCGACTGAAGTCACTGCATCGACGGAACGGGCCGTCGCTGGAAATTCACCGGGGCGAACCGCGCGGCTTTCAAAAATGGACGAGCAATTACTGTCGGATAGTCTGTTAAACGAGATCGAGAATAAGGCGGCGAAGGAACGTAGCCGAAGATGACCACATTCGTTGCCCGCCCAACTAATCGACAAAATGCGAATGCGGCACGGATGACAACGGCGCTTTCCTTTTGGCGCTTGCTTGTTTTGGCAGGCATTTTTGGCCTGTTCGTTTTGTTAATTGTCGGACGCCTTGCAACTTTGGCCCTGTTTGAAGGCAGCCGTGCTTATGGAGCAACCAACAGCAGCTATGTTCCTGTGCGCGGAGATATCATTGATCGCAACGGTGTGCCGCTTGCTCGGACAATTCGTGCTTATGCGATTTGGGTAAAACCTGCAGCGCTGCTTGGGGATCGCCGCAAGCTGGCGCAGGATCTGTCCATCATTTTCCCTGATACCCCAGAAGACAAATTTTATGCAAAGCTGACAGCAAAAGAACCGGGCTATTTGCGCAAACGCGCTTTGCCAGAACAAGTTCGTCAGGTGCATAATTTAGGTGAAATCGCGATAGAATTCCCTCGTGAAGATGAGCGGTTATATCCGCAGCACGATCTTGCAGCGCACGTCCTTGGCTATGTGGCACCCGGAGGCACAGGTGCGCTGGGAATGGAGCGCGTAATGGACTCCAAACTGCGCGATCCCAAACTGCGCGGCGAACCAGTGGAATTGTCGATTGATGTGCGGGTACAGGCTGCATTGGAGCAAGAGCTGGCGCGTGGCATGAAAAGCACGGCTGCAAAAGGTGCCGCAGGCGTAATTCTTGATGTGCGGACGGGCGAGGTCATTGCTATGGCGTCTTTGCCATCATTCAACCCTAATTTTCCGAACTTTGCTGATGAACGAACCCAAGCAGCGGACATTGCAGCGGGAAAAACGCCTATAGATCATCAGGTTAATACCGTTACAAACCGGGTGTTTGAACTGGGATCGACCTTTAAGCCTTTGACCGTAGCCGCAGCACTGGATGCTGGAACAGTGCGCAATCTGGCTATTCGCTACGATGCAACTGCGCCGATTGAGATCAGCGGTTTCAAAATTCGCGACACGCATCCATCGGGGCGCTGGTTGAACACGCCGGAGGCCTTGGTTCACAGTTCCAATATTGTTACCGCCCGTATTGCCGACAATCTTGGCCGTGAAAAGATGGAAGCGATGCTGCGGACGTTGGAATTTGACCGGCGACCACGCATCGAGTTGGCGGAACGCTCACGACCGCTTTGGCCCAAAAGCTGGGGCCGCGTTACCAATATGACGGTTGGTTTTGGCCATGGCATGGCGGTAACGCCGCTGCATTTGGCAACAGGCTATGCTGCAATGGTGAATGGCGGAATATTCCGCCCTGCAACGCTGTTCAAAGTTAAAGAAGGCAAAAAAATACCCGGAAAGCGCGTTTTTGCCGCAGCCACCAGCGCGCGTATGCGGCAACTGCTGCGGATGATTGTCGTCGATGGCACAGGTAAGAAAGCGGATGCTAATGGCTACCGCGTCGGTGGCAAAACAGGGTCCGCTGAAAAGCCTGGTGCTGGAGGTTATGCACGGAATCTTGTCGTTTCAACCTTCGCAGCGGCTTTTCCGATGGATAATCCGCGCTATATTGTCATCGCTATGTTGGATGAACCAAAGGGAACAGCCGAATCCGGATTTCAGCGCACAGCTGGCTGGACGGCAGCGCCTGTTGTCAACAAAACGGTGATGCGCATCGGGCCGCAACTGGGGATCATTCCAGATACGCACCGCGACGTTGATGTGTCCGAACTCATGCCATTGCTCTGGTCCCCTAAAGGGGGCGCCTAATGCTATTATCAGCGTTGATTGGTGACGCTGCAGGGGTACGCGGTGATACGCGTATTACCGGTTTCGCTATCGATCACCGGAAAGTTGCCGAAGGTACCATTTTCGGCGCGTTTCGTGGTGCCAAGTTTAACGGTGAAGATTTTATCGCCGATGCGGTCACTGCCGGGGCTTTGGCAGTCGTTGCATTGCCAGATGCTAACGTGGTGGGTACACTTCATATCGCGTCGGACAATCCGCGTAAGACATTTGCGCAGATTGCCGCGAAATTTTTTGCACCCTTTCCAAAACATGTTTCGGCGGTAACGGGAACAAATGGCAAAACCTCGACTGCCGAACTTAGCCGCCAGCTGTGGCGAATGATGGGCCACAATGCCGCGTCTATCGGGACGCTGGGGATCACCACTGCCGAGGATCAAGTCGGCACTGGCCTGACCACGCCAGACATCGCGACGTTTCTGTCGAACATGTCCGGCCTTGCGCGCGAAGGCGTAAGCCATGCCATTTTTGAGGCATCAAGCCACGGTTTAGACCAATACCGCGTTGCCGGTGTGCCTGTTAGCGTTGTTGCTTTTACCAATCTCAGTCGCGATCATCTAGATTACCATAGCGATATGGACAGCTATTTCGAGGCGAAGATGCGCCTGTTTGACGAGATTGCAGTGGACACAGCGACGGCAGTAATTTGGGCCGATGATGCATGGTCGGATAAAGCGATTGCCCGCGCCAAAGCGCGCGATCTAAACCTCATTACTGTAGGCGAAAACGGTAAAGGCATCCGCCTTGTATCGCGCAAGCCAACGCAGCTTGGGCAGGATTTGGACATTGAAGTTCAGGGCGAAGCGTTCAAAATCAAATTGCCGCTAATCGGCGCGTATCAAGCCGCCAATACGTTGACCGCATGTGGAATTGCAATTGCGAGTGGCGACAGAGTTGAAGACGTCATCGCCAACCTGTCCCGCCTTCAAACGGTGCGTGGCCGGTTAGAGCGTGCGGCAATCGCACGGTCTGGAGCCCCGATCTATGTTGATTATGCTCATACCCCAGATGGGTTGGATGCGGCCATAAAGGCACTGCGCCCACACACGTCTGGACGCCTGATCGTGGTATTTGGTGCAGGTGGTGACCGAGATATTGGAAAGCGCGCATTGATGGGCGCGGTAGCGCATCAATATGCTGAAGTCGCGATTGTTACCGACGATAATCCGCGCAGTGAAGACCCCGATGCTATCCGCGCTGCCATCCGCAAGGGCGTGCCTGATGCGCTGGATATTGCCGATCGCCGTGAAGCGATTTCTGCCGCAATTCGGATGGCCGCCGCCGATGACATTGTACTGATTGCGGGCAAAGGCCATGAACAGGGGCAGATCGTTGGCGACCGCGTTTTTCCTTTCGATGATGTCGAAGTGGTGCGGGAGTGCACCGCTTGAGCGCGCTTTGGACCTCTGCGAAATTGGCACAATTGCTGAGTGGCGAAGCGCACGGCGAATTTGCCTGCAACGGTGTTGCTTTTGATTCGCGAGAGATTGGCCCTGCAGACCTGTTTTTTGCCTTGAAAGGTGAGCAAAGCGACGGGCATCGCTTTGTCGAAACCGCCTTCGCCAATGGGGCCTCCGGTGCGATTGTTAGCGAACCTGTTGATGGTCCGCATATTCGTGTCGCCGATACGATGCGTGCTTTGGAACAGCTGGGTATTGCCTCGCGTGACCGCGTCGATGCTAAAATCATTGGTGTCACCGGCTCTGCAGGCAAAACGGGTACTAAGGAGGCGCTTTTTGCTGCGCTTAACCGCGCTTCATTCGGCAAAGCGCACCGCTCGGTCAAAAGCTATAACAACCATGTTGGTGTTCCGTTAAGCCTGTCGCGTATGCCCGCCGACACCCGTTTTGGCGTATTTGAAATGGGGATGAACCACCCGGGCGAGTTGCGCACGTTGACTGGCTTTGTGCGTCCGCATGTTGCCATCATTACAACGATTGCTCCTGCGCATATCGAATTTTTCAAAGACGAAGCTGCGATTGCAGACGCGAAAGGCGAAATTTTTGAAGGCCTAGTTGGTGGCGGCGCCGCGATCATTCCGCGTGACAGCCCTTATTATGAGCAGCTTCGCGCCAAAGCGGAGCACCATGCTTCCAACATTATTTCATTCGGATTTTCTGCCGATGCGGATGTTCGCTGCGTTGATCACATCGCCTCAGAAAACGGCGGTTCCTTGGTCACAGCGCAATTGCCCGGCGGGATGCTCTGCTATGCATTATCGCAAACAGGCACGCATTGGATATCCAATTCGCTTGCCGTTTTGGCTGCGGTTGAGGCGGTGGGTGCAGATCTTGGTGCGGCGGGGCTAGCCTTGGCCGAGCTGGACGGACTGAAAGGTCGCGGTGCACGCCACCATATTGTTGCCAAAGGCGGCGATGCAGTCCTGATCGACGAAAGCTATAACGCCAATCCGGCATCGATGGCCGCGACTTTGTCCGCGTTAGGCGGCACAAGCGCCAATCGGCATGTCGCAATTTTGGCGACGATGAAGGAACTTGGGACCAAATCTGAGGAATTTCACGCGGGATTGAAACCTTATCTGGAGGCCGCAGGCGTCAGTTATGCACTGCTTGTCGGTGAAGAGATGGCTCCGCTCGTTAAAGCGTTAGCAGCGGACGTTGCCTGGGCAGGAAAATTCACGCATTGCGAAGGCGCAAAGGACACAATTGCCGCGGCACAGGACATAATTCGGCCCGGTGATGTTGTTTTGATAAAAGGCTCCAATTCAATGGGGCTATCCGCAGTTGTCGATGCGTTTGTCGGCAGTTTGCAGGACGCATAGATCGGGAAGGGTTGGGGAAATACATGCTGTTCTGGCTGGCAGATTATTTTGACTATGCAGGGATATTAAACCTGTTTCGGTATCTGACCTTTAGGGCAGGCGCTGCGGTTGGAACCGCGCTCATCATCGGCATGGTCATCGGCCCCAAGTTCATCAGCATGCTGCGCGTCCGCCAAGGTAAAGGTCAACCGATCCGCGACGATGGCCCGCAAACGCACCTTGCCAAGGTTGGCACTCCGACAATGGGTGGATTGATGATCCTGACGGCGA
>JANOTI010000244.1:0-4761 GCA_031416255.1 Sphingomonadales bacterium
GGGCGGCGATTATTGGACGACCAACTATCCGCAACCCACCTGGTTGAGTTCGGCGCATTATGCTGTGCACAGCAACTGTGCGCACTGGTCGGCGCTTGACCTGAGCGTTCAGGGCGTATCGACTTATGCGTGCTGGACGAATAATCTGACGCTGGAATTTTTTGCGAGTTACGGCCTGCCCGAACTGGTCGATATGCTGTCGGATCGTTTTGGCAAACCCGCCCCGCTTCCTGACTGGGCAATCGGCGGCGCAATTGTCGGGTTGAAAGAGGGCGCGGCTAGTTTCGTCCGGCTGGAGAAATACGCAGACGCCGGTGCCGCGATTAGCGGGCTATGGTGCGAAGATTGGGTCGGCATCCGCCAAACCAGCTTTGGCCGCCGCTTGTTCTGGGACTGGACATGGAACGCAGCACGCTATCCCGATTTGCCCGCACAGATCGCGGCGCTGACCGAGCGCGGCATCCGTTTTTTGGGTTATATCAACCCCTATATCGCCAACGATGCTGCGATGTTTGCCGAAGGCGCAGCGGCCGGTTTTTTCGCGCTGAAGCTGGACAATGACGACGTCGCTTTAGTCGATTTTGGCGAGTTCGATTGCGGTGTTGTCGATTTCACCAATCCTGCGGCGTGCGACTGGTTTGCTGACCGCGTGATCGGGCGCGAGATGCTCGATTTTGGCTTGTCCGGCTGGATGGCTGATTTCGGCGAGTATTTGCCGACAGACATTCGGCTGTTCGACGGCAGCGACCCGATGGAGGCGCACAACCGCTGGCCAGTGCTTTGGGCCAAGGTCAATGCTGATGCGATTGCAAAACGCGGCAAGACTGGCGAGGCCGTTTTCTTCATGCGCGCAGGGTTCAGCGGCGTACAGGCGCATTGCCCGTTGCTATGGGCGGGCGACCAATGCGTTGATTTCACGCGGCATGATGGCATCGGGACGGTGCTAACAGCGGCGCTTTCCTCGGGCCTGGTCGGCAATCTGGTCAGCCATCACGATGTTGGCGGTTATACCAGCCTGCATGGCAATGTGCGGACAGCAGAATTGCTGCACCGTTGGATCGATCTCGGTGCGTTTACGCCGGTGATGCGAAGCCATGAAGGCAACCGGCCCGACGACAATTTGCAAATTGATTCATCGCCCGAACTGCTCGCCCATTTTGCGCGGATGAGCCAGATACATGCGCGCCTTGCCCCGTATGTGCGGCACGTGCTGGATGAGGGCCAAGCGAACTCCCTGCCCGCGCAACGCCCGTTGTTCCTCCACTATGACGCACCAGAATATCATGCGGTGCAGGATCAATATCTCTACGGCGCTGATCTGCTGGTGGCTCCGGTGATCGAGGCAAATGTGACTGGCCGACACGTTGCAATCCCCGGCGAAGGCTGGGCTGATCTGTGGAGCGGAAAGCCGCTGAACATGGGTCAGGCATGGTTAGACGCGCCGCACGGCAAGCCTCCCGTGGCTTACCGCCTTGACAGCAGCTTCGTCACGCTGTTCGCTGAACTTCGAAAGGAGTTTGGTTGATGGGGGAACGGTCGAACATTCGTGATGTCGCGGCGCTGGCGGGGGTCGCGGTGAAAACCGTCAGCCGTGTGCTTAACGATCACCCTTATGTCAGCGCCAAAATGCGCGAAAAGGTTGAATCGGCGATGGCCGAACTCAACTTCCACCCCAGCGTTGCGGCACGGGTATTGGCGGGCACGAAATCGGGGCAAGTTGCGCTGATTTATGACAATCACTCACCGCATTATATGCATCAGATTATGATGGGCTGCTGGGATCGCTGCAACGCCGAAGGACTGCGGCTGATCGCGCAACCGGTCGATGTGGCGGACCCGAAAATCGGCGAGCAAGTGCGCGGCATGGTGCGCGAAACGCATGTGGACGGGGTAATCCTGTCGTCGCCGGTTACCGATTGCGTTGCTGTCCTCAGCACGCTTGAGGCGCTGAACATACCCTTTGTCCGTATTTCGCCAGGTACGAACCACGCGCTGACCAGTTCGGTGTTTATGGACGATGTGCAAGCGGCGGACGATATGACCACGCATATGATAAACGCTGGGCATCGGCGCATCGGCTTTATCATTGGCCATGAAAATCATATGGCCAGCGGCGACCGGCTAGCTGGATACCGCCGCGCGCTTGAACGCGCCGGGATTGCCTATGCCGCCGAATTGGTCGAACCCGGCGAGTTTGATTTTGACAGCGGCAAAGCGGCGGCGGAGAAATTCCTGACAATGGCCAGTCCGCCGACGGCCATTTTCGCGTCGAACGATGATATGGCCTCTGGCGTGCTTGCTGTCGCGCACCGTTACCATGTTCCGGTGCCAGAAATGCTATCGGTTGCGGGCTTTGATGATACCACGCTGGCGCAAGTCGTATGGCCTCCGCTGACTACGATACGGCAACCTTCGCGTGAACTTGCCGACACCGCGACGCAATTGTTGCTGGGCGATGGCGGGCTGGAACACCGCCGTCTGCCGCACCAGCTGATCACCCGCGAATCAATCGCGGCGCCAAGAACAAAAATGCTTACCCTAAGAAAGAAAACAGAAAACCCATGAGCAACCTCCCTAAAACTCCTACGACGCGCCAACTTGGCAACAGCGGTATTGAAATTTCCAGCCTTGCTTGGGGCATGTGGCGCTTTGCCGGACAGGATGTGGCGGCAGCGACTGAGCTGGTGCATGCGGCATTGGATGCTGGCATTACAGTGTTCGACACCGCTGATATTTATGGTTTTGGAGAGCAGGGTTTTGGTGCAGCGGAAGAGTTGCTGGGCGAAGTCTTTGCCGAAAATCCGGATCTGCGCGGGCGGATGGTGTTGGCGTCTAAAGGCGGGATTACGCCGCCTGTGCCCTACGATAGCAGCGCCGAATATCTCACTAAAGCCATCGACAACAGCCTGCGCCGGTTGCGCGTAGAGCAGATCGATTTGTGGCAAATCCACCGCCCGGACATTCTGACGCATCCATCGGAAATTGCGCGCACGATAGAAGATGCTGTTAAGGCGGGCAAAGTCCGGGCCTTTGGTGTCTCGAACTTTACTGTGGCACAGATTGCGACCTTAAAGCAGTTTAGCAGCGTGCCGATTGTATCGACTCAGCCTGAATTGTCGCCATTGCGTATCGACACCATTGAAAATGGTGAACTCGATCAGGCGATGGCAATGAATATGGCTGTGCTGGCTTGGTCGCCCTTGGGCGGCGGACGGATTGCTGATCCGCAGAGTCAGCGCGAACAGGCCGTGGCGGCTGCACTTTCAGGAGTTGCAGCGGCGCACGGCGTCTCGCGGACGGCTGCGGCGTATAGCTGGATCATGGCGCATCCGGCACGGCCCGTCCCGATTATCGGTTCGCAAAATCCAGCGCGGATCGCAGAGGCGGTCGATGCCTATAAAGTTAACTGGACCCGCGCCGATTGGTACGCGGTATTGGTTGCTGCGCGCGGAGTTGCATTACCATGAACGGCAAATTGGAAATCAGCTGGTTTTCGGCGCTCTGCGACGATGATTACGAGTTTTTAGGGCAACCCGATCCGATGCTGGCATCAAGCTGGGAGCATTGCCGGAACATCGTGCTGAACGCCGAAAAGGGGGGGTTTGACAATATCCTGCTGCCCTCGGGCTATGCGCTTGGTCTCGATACCACCGCCTTTGCCAGTGCGATTGCGGTGCTGACCAGCCGGATTAAACTGCTGATGGCGGTGCGCGTGGGTGAGGCCTGGCCGCCGCAACTGGCGCGGCAGATTGCGACGCTTGACCAGATTGCAGGGGCAACCCCCGGAGGGCAATCACGGCTGAACATCAACATCATCTCCTCGGACCTGCCAGGGGACAAGATGGACAGCGAGCCGCGTTACAGGCGGACTGTCGAGGCCATGCTGATCCTGAAGACGTTGCTGAACGGCGAACATCTGAACCACCAAGGCGAGCATTACCAAATCGAGATCGATCCTCCGCGGATGAAAACCGTCAATGGCAAATGCCCACCTTTGTATTTTGGTGGCTTGTCGCCAGCGGCGCGCGAGGCAGCGGCAGAAGGCTGCGACGTCTATCTGATGTGGCCGGAAACTTTGCAGGGCGCCAAAGACCTGATTGAGGATATGACTGCGCGTGCAGCGAAATTTGGCCGGACGCTGAAATACGGTTTCCGCGCGCATGTGATCGTGCGGGAAACTGAAGGTGAGGCGCGCGCGTATGCGGACCGGTTGCTGTCAAAACTTGATGCGCAAACAGGGGAAGCGATTCGCAATAAATCCCTCGACACCGCAACCTATGGCGTCGCGCGCCAGACCGAGCTGCGCGAAGCATCGGCGGGGAATGACGGCTATATCGAGGACAATCTGTGGACCGGCATCGGGCGCGCTCGATCAGGCTGCGGCGCGGCGATTGTTGGCGATCCTGATCAGGTGCTGGCGAAGTTGAAAGCCTATCAAGCGCTGGGGATACAAGCGTTTATCCTGTCGGGATATCCGCATATCAATGAATGCGACATGTTTGCGCGGCATGTTTTGCCTCGGTTGGATCATGGCGGGTTGGTGATTTAGGTTTAGTGATGCCGGTCGCGCTGTATTTGCTCAGCCCGACCGGCTGGCGCGGGGAGCCTAAAGCGCCGCTTCGCGCACCACAGCAAACCCGGCTTCGCGTTGCACCTTCAACTCTTGCTTCAAAGTTGCCGGATCGCGCGCAAAGACAAAGCCAAAACTAACGCCGCCCTCTTTGCCAATGGTCGCATGGTGCAGCTTATGCGCTTGCACCA
>JANOTI010000245.1:0-17987 GCA_031416255.1 Sphingomonadales bacterium
CTCCGCCACGCTCCCGCGCTTTTGCCACTTGGCATTTGTGGGCGGAGAAACGTCTTGTCGCGCAAAGTAACCAATCTTATTTTCAAGGTGAAGATATGCCAACGATTAACCAGCTGGTCCGCAAGGGCCGGACCCCGCAGAAGGTCAAGTCAAAGGTCCCTGCGATGGATGCCAACCCGCAAAAGCGCGGCGTTTGCACGCGTGTTTATACAACGACTCCGAAAAAGCCGAACTCGGCGCTTCGTAAGGTTGCCAAGATCCGTCTGACTAACCAGCGCGAAGTCATTTCCTACATCCCGGGCGAAGGCCATAACCTGCAGGAACACAGCGTTGTGCTGATCCGCGGTGGCCGCGTACGCGATCTTCCCGGTGTTCGTTACCACGTCCTGCGCGGCGTGCTCGATACACAGGGTGTTAAAGACCGTAAGCAGTCGCGTTCGAAATACGGCGCGAAGCGTCCTAAGTAAGATCGGGAGAATAGAAAATGTCACGTCGTCGTCGTCCCGAAAAACGGGTCATCCTGCCCGATCCCAAATTTGGTGATCTGGTCCTTTCCAAATTCATGAACAACCTGATGCTTGACGGCAAAAAGTCCGTTGCAGAACGCATTGTTTATGGTGCGTTGGAAACTGTCGAGGTCAAGGCCAAGAAAGATCCGGTGCAAACATTCCATGAAGCGCTGAACAACGTAAAGCCCGGCATCGAAGTGCGTTCGCGCCGTGTTGGTGGTGCAACGTATCAGGTGCCTTGCGAAGTGCGTCCAGAACGCGCGCAGGCGCTTGCTATTCGTTGGTTGATTTCGGCTGCGCGCAATCGCAGCGAAACCACAATGGCGGCTCGTCTGTCGGGTGAAGTATTGGATGCTGCAAACAACCGCGGAAACGCTGTTAAAAAACGCGAAGATACGCATCGTATGGCCGAAGCAAACCGTGCGTTCGCGCATTATCGCTGGTAATAATAGCCGCTTTTAATGGGGTGTCTCGGCTGTGCCGTGATGCCGTCATAAATGAAAATTAGGGGGCTGGTTTCTAACCGGCCCCCGCAACTTTAGGGTCCATTTGGCCCTTCTCACTGGAGTGAAAACCATGGCACGCAGCCATACGTTGGACAAATATCGCAATATCGGCATCATGGCGCACATCGATGCGGGTAAAACCACAACTACCGAACGCATCCTGTTTTACACCGGAAAGTCGTATAAAATCGGCGAAGTGCATGATGGCGCAGCGACGATGGATTGGATGGAGCAAGAGCAAGAGCGCGGGATTACGATCACGTCGGCTGCGACCACCTGTTTCTGGAACGATCACCGCATCAACATCATCGACACCCCGGGCCACGTTGACTTCACGATTGAAGTTGAACGTTCGCTGCGCGTTCTTGATGGCGCGGTTGCCTGTTTTGACGGCGTTGCCGGCGTTGAGCCGCAGTCGGAAACCGTATGGCGTCAGGCCGATAAATACGGCGTTCCGCGCATGTGCTTTATCAACAAGCTCGACCGGACAGGCGCGAACTTCAAATACTGCGTGCAGTCGATCATCGATCGTCTGGGTGCAAAGCCTGCAGTGCTTTACATACCAATCGGCCTTGAAGCGGACCTGAAGGGTCTGGTTGATCTGGTCGAAAACCGTGCTGTTATCTGGAAAGATGAAGCGCTTGGTGCAGAATTCTTCTACGAAGAAATTCCTGCTGACTTGGTCGAGGAAGCCGCGAAATACCGCATGGAGCTGATCGAGCTGGTCATCGACCAAGACGACGCTGCGATGGAAGCATATCTTGATGGCAAAGAGCCCGACGTTGCGACACTGAAAGCCTGTATCCGCAAGGGTACACTCAACCAGTCGTTCGTTCCTGTCTGCTGCGGATCGGCGTTTAAGAACAAGGGCGTACAGCCTTTGCTCGACGCTGTGGTTGATTACCTGCCTTCGCCGTTGGACATCGAAGACGTTCAAGGTGTCCACATGGATACACTTGAGCCAGATAGCCGTCCGCCTGCAGATGATGCGCCGTTCTCGGCACTCGCCTTTAAGGTTATGAACGATCCGTTCGTAGGCTCGCTGACCTTTATCCGCATCTATTCGGGTTCGTTGCTGAAAGGCACGTATCTGAACTCGGTGAAGGACAAGAAGGAAAAGGTCGGGCGTATGCTCGAAATGCACGCCAACGAACGTAAGGACGTTGACGAAGCCTTTGCTGGCGACATCATCGCGCTTGCCGGGATGAAGGAAACGACAACCGGCGACACTTTGTGTTCCGAGCGCCATCCGATCATTCTTGAACGGATGGAATTTCCTGAACCGGTTATCGAATTGTCGGTGGAACCAAAGACCAAGGCTGACCAAGAAAAGATGGGCATCGCGCTTAATCGTCTGTCTGCCGAAGATCCCTCGTTCCGCGTTTCGACCGATCATGAATCGGGCCAGACGATCATCAAGGGGATGGGCGAGCTTCACCTCGACATCATCGTTGACCGTATGCGCCGCGAATTTAAGGTTGAGGCCAATGTCGGCGCGCCGCAGGTTGCATACCGCGAATATCTCGCGCGTACTGTGGACGTTGATTACACCCACAAGAAACAATCGGGTGGTTCGGGTCAGTTTGGTCGCATCAAGTTTACCGTAAAACCGGGCGAGCGCGGCACAGGCATCATCTTTAACGATAACGTCAAAGGCGGAAACATTCCAAAGGAATACATTCCGTCGGTTGAGAAGGGCATGCGCGAAACCGCAGCGTCCGGATCGCTTATCGGCTTCCCGATCATCGATTTTGAAATCGAACTGTATGACGGCGCGTATCATGACGTTGACTCCTCGGCGTTGGCGTTTGAAATCGCGGGTCGCGCAGGCATGCGTGAAGCGGCGCAAAAAGCGGGCATCAAGCTGCTTGAGCCAATCATGAAAGTCGAAGTTGTCTCACCAGAAGATTATCTGGGTGACGTGATCGGTGACATGAACTCACGTCGTGGGATGATCCAAGGCACTGACACACGCGGCAATGCGCAGGTCGTTGAATCCTTGGTGCCGCTGGCCAACATGTTCGGCTACGTCAATCAACTGCGCTCGTTCACACAGGGACGCGCCAACTATTCGATGTTCTTCTCACATTATGACGAAGTCCCGGCAAACGTTGCGGCGGAAATCAAAGAGAAGCTGGCTTAATTTATATAGCTATTGGGCAGTCGCTTTCAAAAAAGGCGGCTGCCCAGCGGCACAGCATGGTCTGGTGCGAACAGCACGACCGCTCCGTTTGCGTCCGGAAATCCGAGGGTCAGTACTTCGGACATTACGCTCCCCACTTGCCTTGGCGGGAAATTCACGACTGCGGCGATAACGCGTCCAGGCAAATCGTCGATGCGGTAATGCTCGGTAATCTGCGCCGAGCTTTTCTTCACACCAATCATTGCACCGAAATCAATCGTCAGTACAAAGGCAGGTTTGCGCGCGTTCTTCAGCGGCTCTGCAGCGATCACTTTTCCGACGCGTATATCGACCGCCAGAAAATCCTCAAAACTGATGATTGCCGCGGCTGTGGCTTCGGGATTAGAAACAAAGTGCACTTGGATTCCTCCTAATAACTGCGACGTTTTTATCACATCGCGTAACAATCGTTTGCGTCCTCTTTTCTTTGCGGAACTTTTGTTCAATACCAATCGCGGTGTTGAGAGAATTGACGACGAGCGAAACAATTCCGCAGTCGTCAAATAATTATATCAGGGAGAGTAATATGTCGCATCCAAAAATTTCGTCCAAAGCATGGTTGGCATGTGGATCAGCAGCAGTAGCACTGTTTGCAGTCCAGCCAGCTATGGCGCAGGACACCGCAACGGAAACCACCGAAGCCACTGAGGAAAAAGGCGAATCCATCGTTGTAATTGGTTCGCGCCGTACCGACCGGTCGGCTGCTGATTCGGCATCGCCCGTCGATATTATCGGCTCCGAAGAAATCGGCTCGCAGCCCGTGGCCAACATGTTGGACGCAGTTAAGAACATCGTTCCATCGTTCTTTGTCAGCCAGAATACGATTTCGGACGCCTCGACATTTGTTCGTTCGCCGTCGCTTCGCGGTCTGCCTGCGGACAATATTCTGGTGATGCTCAATGGCAAACGCTATAACCGTTCAGCGCTTGTCCAAGTCTATAGCGGAGGTGATACCGCCCTTGGCTTTGGTTCGCAGGGTGCTGACATCTCAGCTATCCCGGCAATCGCAATTGGCAGCCTGCAAATTCTGCGTGAAGGTGCAACGGCGCAATATGGCTCCGATGCCATCGGCGGCGTATTGAACTACGGCCTCCGCAAAGATGAAGGTATCGAACTGCAAGCACGCTACGGCCAGTTTTTTGACAATGGCGGCGATGGCAAAAGCTATCAGGTTGCAGGCAATATTGGCACCAAGATTGGTGACCGAGGCTTTGTGAATTTCTCGGCCGAGTACAATGATGATGGCCAAACCAGCCGTGGTGCAACGCGTCCGATTGCCCTGCAATTTGCAGCAGCCAATCCAACGCTTGCTGCACAATTACCGAATTTTCCCGGTCCTGTGCAGATTTGGGGTTCTTCGCCCAGCAGTGGTTACAAGACGGTTTTGAATGCTGGTTTTGATGTGACCGACAGCAGCGAACTGTATCTGTTTGCCAATGTTGCACGCAGCAAAGGCAACCAGAGTTTCAATTACCGTTCGCCAATCTCGGCGACGTCACCTTTTGTGGTGGACATCGGTACAGGCACGCCTTCGACGCGTTCGCCTGGACGTAACGGAGCGTTCTCGCATCCTGCTTATCTGACCCGTTGCCCGACAAGCGGCGTTACTGGCTGCCCGGTCGGTGGTTTCGTCAAAGACGGCAATGTGTTCAACTTCTCCACACTTTATCCCGCTGGCTTCACGCCGCGTTTTATCGGTGTGAACAAAGAGATGTTCGGCACTGTCGGGTACAAGGGCGAAATGGACAGCGGTTTCCGCTATGATGTTTCGGCTTCGTTGAGCAAAAACTCGCTGGCGTTGTCGATGACCGATTCGTTGAACCAATCTTTCGGCCCGCAAAGCCAGACCGAGTTTGAATTCGGTACGCTGAGCCAAAAAGAGCTGAACGTTAACCTCGACCTCAGCTATCCGGTTGAAGCTGGTCTTGCCAGCCCAATCACCTTGTCGGCGGGTGCCGAATATCGCCGTGAAACATACGGTGCAACTGAGGGTGACCTGCAATCCTATGCCGCAGGGCCATTCGCAACGCAGGACCTGTATGTGCAAACGGGCCCAACAACTTATGTTCGCGACACAGTGACGCCAACTGTTAACTTCAACCCGGCAGCAAGCGGCTATGGCGGCACAAGCCCAGCCTCTGCAGGTAACTTTAGCCAAAAGAACGTCGCGGTATATGTCGGCGCAGAAACCGATTTAAGCGAAGCGTTCAGCATTGGCCTTGCTGGCCGTTATGAGAACTACAATACTTTTGGCGGCACGTTTGTTGGCAAGTTTAACATGCTTTACAAACTGACCGACTGGTTCTCTGTTCGCGGTACATTTGGCACCGGTTTCCATGCTCCATCACCAGGGCAAAGCAATGTCGAGATTTTGACGACTAACTTTGTCGCGGGTAATCAGGTTCAAACCGGAACCTATCAGGTCGATAATGCAATTTCGCGCTATTACGGGGCGAAGGATCTGACGCCCGAAAAATCGACAAACTTCGGCGTTGGTTTTGTTATCAAACCAACCAGCAGCTTGTCGCTGACCATGGATGCCTATTCGATCAAAGTGAAAAACCGGATCGGTATTACTCAGACTTTCCGTGTCACAGCAGCGGATATCATAGCCTTGCCGCAATTGGCATCGGTGGGTGTTGGCGGTGACGTCAACTATTTCACCAACGGTTTTGATACCAATACGTCGGGACTTGACGTGATCGGAACATACAAGACCGATGTTGGTAGTGGCAAATTGAACATGACGCTGGCGTATAACTATAACAAAAGTGATGTGACCGCTTTCGATCCACAGGTCATCAGTGCAGCACAGCGCAAGGATATCTCGAACTTTGCACCACGGCATCGTGTCATTTTGTCAGGCGGCCTTGAACTGGGCGACTTCACACTAAACGCACGGCAAAATTATTACAGCTCGTGGAGTGTGGAGGCTGATTATCCAGGCCAAAGATTTGGCGCAAAGTTCACGTCCGATCTTGATGTAAGCTACACCTTTATGGAAAACTACACGCTGACCTTTGGCGCGAACAATATGTTCAATACAAAGCCAGACCGGATTGCACCTTCGACGTCGAACCCGATCTATGCGGTGACGGGCAGCACAGCTGATGGCCAGATTTACCCACGAAGCGGTGGTCCTTTCGGGATCAACGGCGGATTTTGGTACGGCCGTATCCGCGTTAAGTATTGATCTTGAGCTAAGTTGATAAGCGGGCGAGGGGAGACTCTCGCCCGTATTTTTTTGGGAAGTTGCAATTGAGTTTTTCCGAGTTCAATGAACAGCATCATGTCCGTTTGCGCTGAGTAGCTGCTGAACGCGGTGAAGGTGCGTAGCGAAGTACCGAGTGCGCGAACAAGCCCTTCGATACGGCACTTCGCTTCGCTCAGCACCTACTCAGGGAAACGGGTTTTCGGTAGGTTAGGACCAAGCAGAATGATGCAAGGGCTGACAAATGAGTGACGACTTCACGCATCGCATCGCAGGTTTAGACGATTTGCCAGCGCTTCACGCTTTGATGGCGCGTGCGATTGGGCAGAATCAGACTGACTTTCTGACGCCGGAACAGGTGGCTGTCAGCGACCAAGTGATGGGCCTTGATACTCAGCTGGTGCGCGATGGTACGTATTTTATGATCGAAAGCGGCGACCATGTTGTCGGGTGTGGGGGCTGGAGTTTTCGTGCGACGCTCTTTGGCGGCGACGACAGTGTGATAGAGCGTGAGCCTGCGCGGCTTAATCCAGCAACGGACGCCGCAAAAATTCGGGCGATGTACACCGATCCTGCTTTCATACGGCGGGGCATCGGTTCGCTGATTCTCACCCTTGGTGAAGACGCTGCGCGCAAGGCAGGCTTCAGGCGTGCCGAGTTGATGGGAACGGCATCTGGGGTGCCGCTGTATCGGTCTCGCGGCTATGTGCCGAGCGCAGAGCCGCAATTCTCACGTATTGGCGCTGTCGAAATACCTCTTCTCCGCATGGAAAAGAGCCTCATTTAGGCTGCGCGTTATAAGGTTTGCAAAGGAATCGAAGGCAAAGCTTGCAGAACCGAAAAAGACCTACTAATGGCACGGCCTGATTCAGCAGGCGTGTCCGATCTGAACGTAAAACGATATTCCAAAGTAAGAAGGTTTGAAAAATGGCAAAGGCTAAATTTGAGCGGACAAAGCCGCACTGCAACATCGGCACCATCGGTCACGTCGATCACGGCAAGACCACGCTGACTGCAGCAATCACCAAGATCATGGCAGAAGCATTCGGCGGCGTTGCCGTTGACTTCGCCAATATTGACAAAGCGCCTGAAGAGCGCGCACGCGGCATCACCATTTCGACGGCACACGTTGAATATGAAACCGCCAACCGTCACTATGCACACGTCGATTGCCCGGGACACGCTGACTATGTGAAGAACATGATCACCGGTGCTGCACAAATGGACGGCGCCATCCTGGTTGTGAACGCAGCTGACGGTCCGATGCCACAGACTCGTGAGCACATCTTGCTTGCACGTCAGGTTGGCGTTCCTGCGCTTGTTGTTTACATGAACAAGGTCGATCAGGTTGACGATGAAGAAATTCTCGAACTGGTTGAAATGGAAATCCGTGAGCTTCTTTCGAAGTATGATTTCCCCGGTGACGACATTCCAATCGTTCGTGGCTCAGCGCTTGCTGCGCTTGAAGGCCGCGACGACGCGATTGGTAAGGATTCGGTTCTTGCATTGATGGCCGCCGTTGATGAAGCCATTCCCCAGCCTGATCGTCCCATCGACAAGCCATTTTTGATGCCTGTTGAAGACGTGTTCTCGATCTCTGGTCGTGGTACCGTTGTGACTGGCCGCGTTGAAACGGGTATCGTCAAGGTTGGCGAAGAAGTTGAAATCGTCGGTATCAAGGATACAAAGAAAACGACCGTTACCGGCGTTGAAATGTTCCGCAAGCTGCTCGACGAAGGTCGTGCAGGCGACAACATCGGCGCACTTGTTCGCGGCGTTGGCCGTGAAGAAGTTGAGCGTGGTCAAGTGCTTTGCAAGCCCGGCTCGGTTACTCCGCACACCGATTTCTCGGCAGAAATTTATGTTCTGTCCAAGGATGAAGGCGGTCGTCATACACCGTTCTTTGCGAACTACCGTCCACAGTTCTACTTCCGCACCACAGACGTCACCGGTGAAGTTGTCCTTCCCGAGGGCACGGAAATGGTGATGCCAGGCGACAACGTCACGATCCAGGTTAAGCTGATCGCGCCAATCGCCATGGACCCAGGTCTCCGCTTTGCTATTCGCGAAGGTGGACGGACTGTTGGTTCAGGGGTTGTCAGCAACATCACGAAGTAATATAGGCTGCGTAACAAAACGGGGTTGGCTGATTCGCCGACCCTGTTGTTACGCAGTTTATACAGAATTCAAAAAACAGCTGTCCCGGCAACACAGGGGTTCGGGGTGGCTGTTTTTCGCTCTTTGATATTGGTAGAAAATAGGAATTGGGTCCGTCATGGAAACGCAAAACATTCGCATTCGTCTGAAAGCATTTGACCACCGTGTCCTCGATCAGGCGACTGGTGATATCGCTGATACAGCGCGTCGCACCGGTGCTTTGATCCGTGGCCCCATTCCGCTTCCTACCCGTATTGAAAAGTTCACCGTCAACCGTGGCCCGCATGTCGACAAAAAGTCGCGCGAGCAGTTTGAGGTGCGCACTTATAAGCGGTTGCTCGATATCGTGCAGCCCACGCCGCAAACAGTCGATGCTTTGATGAAGCTTGATCTTGCAGCTGGCGTAAACGTCGAAATCAAGCTGGCTTGAGCCAGCGAAGCCCCGAGTTAAATCGGGGTCTCTTTCGTACCAACCTAAGGGTCAGTACGAACTGAGGTGGATACCGCCGGGCACTAGGTCCGGGCTGCGTCCCCCGTCTTTCTCTCGCAAGAGGGAAAATTAGCCCGGGCGGGGCGATGCATGAAAATAGGGCTAAGCACGCCGCGGGGAATGGTCCCTTCGGCCTCTGTAGGAGTGATTGGTCATGCGTACTGGCGTGATCGCTAAAAAGATGGGCATGATGCGCCTCTTCAATGAAGATGGTCGCCACGTTCCTGTCACCGTTTTGGCGCTGGAAGGCTGCCAAGTGGTCGGTGCTCGCCGCGAAGAGAAGGATGGCTATTTTGCTGTTCGTCTTGGTGCCGGCGCCCGTAAGGCGAAAAATGTAAACAAACCTCAGCGTGGCGAATTCGCCAAGGCACAAGTCGAGCCTAAAGCTCGTGTCGCCGAATTCCGCGTTGAAGACGAAAATGGCTTGTTGCCGGTTGGCGCTGCAATTTCTGCAGAGCATTTCCTGGCCGGTCAATTGGTGGACATCACCGGACACACGCAGGGTAAAGGCTTTGCCGGCGCTATGAAGCGTTGGGGCTTCGGCGGTATGCGCGCTTCCCATGGTGTTTCGATCTCTCACCGTGCACATGGTTCAACTGGTCAACGCCAGGATCCAGGCAAGGTTTTCAAAAACAAGAAAATGGCTGGTCACATGGGTGATCGTCAGCGCACGCAGCAGAACCTTGAAGTGGTTCGTACGGATGCGGCGCGCGGCTTGATCTTTGTAAAGGGTTCTGTACCCGGCGCGAAGAATGGCTGGTTGCTTGTCAAAGATGCTGTGAAAGTTGCTGCACCTGAAGGCTTGCCTTTCCCCGGTGCGCTGATCTCAGCAAACGATCAGATCGAAGACGCTGTTGTTGAAGACAACATCATCATCGCAGCTGAAGTCGAAGCAACTGAGGCGCCTGTCGCCGAAGCTGCTGCTCCCGAAGCTCCTGCTGTTGAAGAGGCTCCTGCCGCTGACACAGCTGAAGAAACGAAGGAGGGCTAAGCCATGAAATTGAAGGTTCAAACCCTCGACGCCAAGGCAAAAGGCGATATCGACCTGAACGACGAAGTCTTTGGTGTCGAGCCGCGCGCAGACATTCTGCACCGCGTAGTCACTTGGCAGCGTGAAAAAGCGCGTGGCACGGCTCGTCCGACCCGCGAACGTTCAGACGTTGCCCGCACCGGCAAAAAGTTTGGCAAGCAAAAAGGTGGCGGTACGGCCCGTCACGGTAACCGCCGCGCTCCGATCTTTATCGGTGGTGGTAAAGCGCATGGTGCTCGTCTCCGTGACTTTAATCCGTCGCTGAACAAAAAAGTTCGCGCGCTTGGTCTTAAAATGGCTTTGTCGAGCAAAGCCATGGGCGGTTCGCTCGTGGTTCTTGAGGACCTGGACGTGAAAGACGCCAAGACGAAGCTGTTGATCGCTCAGATCGCAAAGCTTGGTTTCGGCAAGACCGTTTTGGTTATTGATGCAGCCGATGTTGATGGCGGCGTGAATGACAATTTCCGCAAAGCTTCGGCGAATATCGTCGGCGTGCATGTACTTCCTGCTGTGGGCGCAAACGTCTATGACATTCTGAAGTATGAAACGCTGGTCCTGACCCGCGCCGCAGTTGAAAAGCTTGAGGCCCGGTTCACTCTCACGGGAGGTGCCAACTAATGGCTAAGGATAAAGCAATCGACATCCGTCATTATGACGTGATCGTCGCACCGCACATCACCGAAAAGGCGACTTTGCTTTCTGAACACAACGCTGTTGTTTTCAAAGTGTCGGGCAGCTCGACCAAACCGCAGATTAAAGCGGCGGTCGAGGCACTGTTCAACGTGAAGGTAAAGCGCGTCAACACGTTGGTGCAAAAAGGCAAAGTCAAGCGGTGGAAGGGCAAGCCCTATACCCGTAATGACGTCAAAAAGGCTGTCGTAACTTTGGCTGAAGGCCAAAGCATCGACGTCACCTCTGGCATTTAAGGGCAGGAATATGGCACTCAAAAGCTACAAACCAACCAGCCCGGCGCGTCGCGGCCTTGTGCTCGTTGACCGTTCGAGCCTTTACAAAGGCGGACCCGTTAAGGGGCTGACCGAAGGCAAGAAAAAGACCGGCGGACGCAACAACAAAGGCCATGTCACCTCGCGCGGTATCGCTGGTGGTCACAAGCAGCGTTATCGCATTGTCGATTTCAAGCGCCGCAAATGGGACATGCCTGCAACGGTCGAGCGTCTGGAATATGACCCTAACCGCACAGCCTTCATCGCATTGGTGAAGTACAGCGACGGTGAAGTTGCATACATCTTGGCTCCACAGCGTCTTTCGGTTGGTGACGTTATCGTCGCCGGTGAAAAGACCGACGTTAAGCCTGGCAACGCAATGTTGATGAGCCAAATGCCTGTTGGCACCATCTGCCACAATGTGGAGATGAAGCCAGGCAAGGGCGGTCAGATCGCACGTTCGGCAGGGACCTATGTCCAGCTGGTCGGTCGTGACGGTGGCAAAGTCATCGTTCGTCTTAACTCTGGCGAGCAGCGTTACATTCTTGGCACTTGCATGGGTACAGTTGGTGCGGTTTCAAACCCTGACAACTCCAACCAGACACTTGCTAAGGCTGGCCGCAACCGTTGGAAGGGCGTTAAGCCATTGACCCGCGGCGTTGCAAAGAACCCGGTCGATCACCCCCATGGTGGTGGTGAAGGTCGGACCTCTGGTGGTCGCCATCCTGTGACGCCATGGGGCAAGCCGACCAAGGGTGCTCGTACCCGTTCCAATAAGTCGACGGATAAAGACATTATCCGGTCGCGTCATGCGAAGAAGAAGAGGTAAGTCATGGCACGTTCCGTCTGGAAAGGTCCTTTCGTTGACCTTTATCTGCTGAAAAAAGCAGAAACTGCGCAGGATGCGAACAGCAGCGCGCCGATCAAAACCTGGTCGCGCCGCTCTACCATTTTGCCACAATTCGTTGGTTTGACGTTCAGTGTTTATAACGGCCATAAATTCATTCCCGTTTCGGTGAAAGAAGACATGGTCGGACACAAGCTGGGCGAATTCTCTCCTACCCGGACCTATCATGGTCATGGCGCAGACAAGAAGGGCAAACGCTAATGTCCAAGCAAAAAGCCCCACGCCGCGTTGGCGATAAAGAAGCCCTTGCTGTTTGCACCACCATCCGTGGTTCAGCACAAAAGCTAAATCTTGTTGCTGCGTTGATCCGTGGTCGCAAAGTTGAGGACGCTTTGAACATCTTGACATTCTCCAAGCGGGGCATGGCAGTCGATGCGAAAAAGGTTTTGGCTTCGGCGATTGCAAACGCGGAAAACAACCACAACCTTGACGTCGATGCTCTCGTCGTTGCAGAGGCTAGTGTCGGCAAAGCGTTGACCATGAAGCGTTTTCACGCTCGTGGTCGCGGCAAATCGACCCAAATCCTGAAACCGTTCAGCCGCCTGCGCATCGTCGTTCGCGAAATGGAAGAAGAGGCTTAAGTCATGGGTCAGAAATCAAATCCAATCGGCCTACGCCTGCAGATTAACCGGACATGGGACAGTCGCTGGTTCGCTGAAGGTAAAGAATATGGCCGGATGCTGTTGGAAGACATCAACATCCGCAAGTTCATCATGAAAACGCTGCCACAAGCTGCGATTTCCAAAGTGGTGATTGAGCGTCCAGCCAAACTTTGCCGTGTTTCCATCTATGCTGCGCGCCCCGGTGTGATTATCGGCAAAAAGGGTGCGGACATTGAAAAGCTGAAAAAGCAGATCAACAAATATACCGATGCTGAAGTATCGTTGAACATTGTTGAAATCCGCAAGCCAGAAGTCGACTCACGGCTTGTAGCTCAGGGGATTGCTGATCAGCTTATTCGCCGTATCGCATTTCGTCGTGCTATGAAGCGCGCGATGCAATCGGCAATGCGTCTGGGTGCAGAAGGTATCAAGATCACATGTGGTGGCCGTTTGGGTGGAGCAGAAATTGCCCGCGTCGAATCGTACCGCGAAGGTCGGGTTCCTGCCCATACGCTCCGCGCCAACATTGACTATGCCGAAGCCGAAGCGCTGACCGCATATGGCATAATCGGTATCAAGGTCTGGATCTTCAAAGGTGAAATCCTGGGTCATGATCCGATGGCAACTGACCGGCTGATGATGGAAGCGCAGACTACGGGCGTCCGTCCGCAGTTTGACCGTCGCTGATAGGAAGATAGGCAAGCATCATGTTGCAACCTAAAAAACACAAATTCCGTAAGCAGTTCAAGGGCCGCATCCATGGCAATGCCAAGGGCGGAACAGAATTGAATTTCGGCAGCTACGGCCTGAAGGCTTTGGAACCTGAGCGTATTACAGCGCGTCAGATCGAAGCCGCTCGTCGTGCGATTACGCGCCACATCAAGCGTCAAGGACGTTTGTGGATTCGCATCTTCCCTGATGTTCCTGTCACCAAAAAGCCTGCCGAAGTTCGTCAGGGTAAAGGCAAGGGTTCCGTGGAATATTGGGCGGCGCGCGTAAAGCCAGGCCGTATTCTTTTTGAACTCGATGGTGTTCCGGGTCAGCTTGCCGCTGTGGCATTCAGCCGCGCAGCCATGAAGCTACCAATTAAGGTAAAGGTTGTTGCCCGCCTTGGTGACACCTCGCATCTGGGAGCAGTAGGATGAGCAAGATCGAAGACCTGCGCGTCAAGAGCGACGATCAGCTTTCGGCTGATCTTGGCGAATTGAAGCGCGAAGCGTTTAACCTGCGTTTTCAGGGTGCAACTGGCCAGTTGGAAAAGCCGGCCCGCATCCGTGAAGTGCGCCGCGGCATCGCTAAAATCAAAACCCTGCAGACAGAGCGTGCAAATGCTGCTGCCCAAGCTGCAACCAATCAGTCGGCATAAGGAGCGAAACCGATGCCAAAGCGTATTCTTACCGGCACTGTAGTGTCCGACAAGAACGACAAAACGGTCGTTGTGCTCGTAGAGCGCAAAGTAAAGCACCCGCTTTACGGAAAGATCATTCGTCGTACCAAAAAATACCATGCCCATGACGAGACAAACTCGGCAGTGGCAGGCGAAGTTGTTCGCATTGAAGAATGCAAACCAATTTCGAAAAACAAGACTTGGACATTGGTAGAGCGCGTTGGCGCAGCCCCTGTTCAAGCCGTTGAAATGACGGAGGGCTGATACCATGATTCAAATGCAGTCCAATCTTGATGTTGCTGATAACTCAGGCGCTAAGCGCGTTCAGTGCATTAAAGTTCTTGGCGGTTCCAAGCGTCGTGTGGCCGGAGTTGGCGATATCATTGTGGTATCGATCAAAGAAGCTCAGCCACGCGGAAAAGTGAAGAAGGGCGACGTCCACAAAGCCGTCATCGTTCGCACCCGCAAAGACATACGCCGCGCCGATGGTTCGGTTATCCGTTTTGACACCAACGCTGCGGTGTTAATTGGTAACAACAAAGAACCAATCGGCACTCGTATTTTTGGCCCTGTCTGCCGTGAACTTCGTGCGAAAAATCACATGAAGATCATCAGCCTCGCGCCGGAGGTTTTGTAAGATGTCGATGGCAAAAATTAAAAAGGGTGACACAGTGATTGTGCTCACCGGCAAAGACAAAGGCAAGTCTGGCGAAGTCACTCGCGTCGATCCTAAGGCTGAAAAAGTCGTTGTGTCGGGCGTGAACGTGCGCATCCGCCATGCAAAGCCAACACAGGCGGATCCTCAGGGTGGCAAAAAGCCATTCGAAGCTCCGTTGCATATTTCGAACGTAGCGTTGGCCGATCCTAAATCGGGCAAGCCAACCCGCGTGCGCATTGAAACACAGGACGGAAAGAAGGTCCGTGTGGCCGCTAAGTCCGGGGAGAAGCTCGATGGCTGATCAAAACTACGCTCCGCGCATGAAGGCGCGCTACGACGAGAGCATCGTCAAAGCGATGACCGAGAAATTCGGTTACACGAACCGCTTTGCTGTGCCCAAGATCGAAAAAATCACTCTGAACATGGGTGTCGGCGAAGGTTCGCAAGACAAGAAAAAGGTCCAGGTCGCACTTGCTGAAATGGAACTGATCGCTGGTCAAAAGCCGGTCGTTACCAAAGCTAAAAAGTCAATTGCTGGCTTTAAGCTGCGCGAAGGCATGCCCATTGGAGTGAAAGTGACAATGCGCGGTGCGCAGATGTACGAATTCCTTGATCGTTTGGTTACAATCGCAATGCCGCGTATTCGCGATTTTCGTGGTCTTAACCCAAAAAGTTTTGATGGCCGTGGCAACTTTGCCATGGGTCTCAAAGAGCAGATCATTTTCCCAGAAATCAGCTATGACTCCATCGATACGGTGCGTGGCATGGATGTGATCGTAACCACCACCGCTAATACCGACGATGAAGCACGCGAGCTTCTGCGTCAGTTCGGCTTCCCCTTCCCGCAAGAACAAACTGAAGAACAGGAAGCTGCGTAAACGCTGCTTTTTGGTCCCATTGGTCTTCGTTTAAGAAAGGACGAGAACTTAAGTCATGGCGAAACTGAGTTCCATAAACAAAAATGAGCGTCGCAAGAAGCTCGTCAAGAAATATGCAGGGCGTTATGCTCGGTTAAAGGCTGTTGCTGCGGATGAGTCCAAGGACGAATCCGAGCGGCTGATGGCACGGCTGAAGCTCGCGGAAATTCCGCGTAACGGCAACCCGAACCGCGTACGCAATCGTTGCGAAACGACCGGACGCCCCCGCGCATATTACCGCAAATTCCGGCTCTGCCGTATCGAGTTGCGCGATCTGGCCAATAAGGGCCTGATCCCCGGCGTGACCAAGTCGAGCTGGTAAGGAATAGATTATGTCATTGACCGATCCATTGGGTGATATGCTCACCCGCATCCGCAACGGCCAGCGTGCGAAAAAGGACAGCGTTGTCTCTCCTGCTTCAAAGCTGCGCACTCGTGTTCTTGATGTGCTGCAACGCGAAGGTTATATTCGCGGTTACAGCGAAGAAGATCTGAGTGGCCATAAAGGCTTGCGCATTGAGCTGAAATATTTCGAAGGGCAGCCGGCTATTCAGCATGTTGCTCGCGTGTCCAAGCCAGGCCGCCGCGTATATTCCGGGAGCACTGAGCTTCCTGTGATCCGCAATGGCCTTGGTATCACCATCGTTTCTACCCCGCGTGGCGTTCTTTCGGATGCTGAAGCGCGTGCGCAGAATGTCGGTGGCGAAATTCTGGCGGAGGTGTTCTAATGAGCCGCATTGGAAAGAAACCAGTCGCCATTCCTGCGGGCGTTACTGCCAGCATGAACGAAGGCAAACTCATGGTCAAAGGACCTAAGGGCGAGCTGACAATGCCGATGAGCGACCTTATTTCGTATGAAATCAAGGACGAAGGCGTATCGGTTCAACCCGCCAACAAATCCCGTGAAGCACGCGCCTTTTGGGGTATGCAGCGGACATTGGTGCAGAACCTGGTTACTGGTGTGACCGATGGCTTCACTAAGGTTTTGGAAATCACAGGTGTTGGTTATCGTGCAAACGTACAAGGCAGCAACTTAAAGCTACAGCTTGGTTACAGCCATGACGTGGATTTTGCGATCCCCACGGGAATCGACATTAAGACACCGGATAACACGACAATCGAAATTTCGGGTATCGACAGGCAGAAGGTTGGGCAGGTTGCTGCTGAAATTCGCCGCTGGAGGAAACCAGAGCCTTACAAAGGCAAAGGTATCAAGTACCGCGGTGAGTATATCTTCCGCAAAGAAGGGAAGAAGAAATAAGCCATGGCGAAGCTCTCTCTTTTTGAAAAGCGCCGTCAGCGCGTTCGGTCCAAGCTGCGTTCGCAGGTTGCCGGTCGTCCGCGTCTCTCGGTGCACCGTACTGGCAAGCACATGTATGCCCAGATAATTGACGATAATAAGGGCGTAACTGTCGCCTCGGCATCGACCAATGATAAAGGCGTAAAGTCTAAAACCGGCGGCAATGCTGCCGCTGCTGCTGAAGTTGGCAAGCGCGTTGCAGAAGCGGCGCAAAAAGCTGGCGTTAAAAGCGTTGTTTTTGACCGCGGTGGTTTCCTGTTTCATGGTCGCGTGAAAGCGCTGGCCGATGCTGCCCGTGAAGGCGGCTTGGAGTTCTGATGATGGCTGATGAAAACACAGTAACAGACGAAGTCGTCGTTGACGCGGCAGCCGCAACCGAAGGTGAAGGCGGTCGTCGCGGCCGTGGCGCCGGTGGCGGTGCTCGCGGACGTGGTGGTGAAGGCGGTGGCCGTGGCCGCGGCAATGACCGTAAGCCGCGCGAAGAAAAAGAAGACGATGGCACCATCGAAAAGCTGGTTCACATCAACCGCGTTTCCAAAACAGTTAAGGGCGGTAAGCGCTTTGGTTTTGCAGCGCTTGTTGTTGTTGGCGATGGTCAGGGCCGGGTAGGCTTTGGTCATGGTAAAGCACGCGAAGTGCCGGAAGCGATTAACAAAGCAACCGCAGCGGCTAAAAAGAAAATGATCCGCGTTCCGTTGAAAGACGGCCGCACTTTGCATCATGATGGCAGTGGTCGTTTTGGCGCAGGCAATGTCTATGTCCGTTCAGCACCTGCGGGTACGGGCATCATCGCCGGTGGCCCAATGCGTGCCGTGTTTGAAAGCCTTGGCGTTGCGGATGTTGTGACCAAGTCGATTGGTACATCGAACCCTTATAACATGGTCCGTGCCACGTTTGCGGCGTTGGCAGATCAGACCAGCCCCAAATCAGTGGCGCAGCGTCGCGGCAAGAAAATCGCTGACCTTCTCGGTCGCGGTGGCAGCAAAACTGCTGAAGCCGACGCCGAAGCTATTGCGGAGTAAGATAGATGGCGAAAATTAAAATCAAACAGACCGGTTCGCCGATCCGTCGCCCTGCGTCGCAACGCGCCACTTTGAAGGGCCTTGGCCTTAACAAGATGAACCGCGTTTCCGAACTGGAGGACACCCCTGAAGTGCGCGGCATGATTCATGCAGTGCGCCACATGG
>JANOTI010000246.1:0-2145 GCA_031416255.1 Sphingomonadales bacterium
GCCGCCTCGCCCATCACGCGATCCGCAGGCTGAGTCAGATAGGCATAAGCACGCGTTTTTGAACGGCCTACACGACCTCGCAGTTGGTATAGCTGCGCTAGGCCAAAACGGTCGGCACGGTGAATGATCAGCGTATTGGCACTGGGGATGTCCAGTCCACTTTCGATGATAGTAGTGGACAGCAGAACATCATACCGCTTGTCGTAAAAAGCGCTCATCCGCTCTTCGATTTCGCCAGCTGCCATTTGGCCGTGCGCGGTAACAAACTTCACTTCGGGAACTTGTTCGCGCAGAAAATCCTCAATTTCGCTGAGGTCGGCGATGCGTGGCACGACGAAAAAGCTCTGTCCGCCACGATAATGTTCGCGCAGCAACGCTTCGCGCAAGACCACCGGATCCCATGGCATTACATAGGTCCGCACAGCCAGCCGGTCCACCGGCGGCGTCTGGATCACTGAAAGCTCGCGCAATCCAGACATCGCCATCTGCAATGTGCGCGGGATCGGCGTCGCGGTCAGCGTCAGCATGTGGACGTCTGTTTTAAGCGCCTTTAGCTGTTCCTTGTGATTGACGCCAAAACGCTGTTCCTCGTCAACGATGACAAGGCCAAGGCGTTTGAACTTGATCGATTTTGCCAAAACGGCATGGGTGCCAATAACGATGTCCACGGTGCCGTCGGTCAAGCCATCACGGGTCTTTGTGGCTTCCGCTGTGGGCACAAGCCGCGACAAACGTCCAACTTTTAAGGGCGTATCCGCAAACCGTTCGATGAAATTGCTGCTGTGCTGGCGGGCAAGTAATGTCGTCGGTGCAATCACCGCAACCTGATATCCAGCCATGGCCGCTGCAAAGGCTGCGCGCATAGCGACTTCGGTTTTGCCAAAGCCAACATCGCCGCACACCAGCCGGTCCATGGGCGTACCGCTGGCCAAATCTTCCAGAACTTCAGCGATAACACGCTCTTGATCCTCGGTTTCGGCGTAGGGGAACCGGTCAACGAACGCTGCGTAGGGCGCTGGTTCCAACTCCATCGTCACACCGGGACGCAGCGCCCGTTCTGCCGCGGTGCGGATCAATTCGTGCGCGATGCGGGTAATACGCTCTTTCAGCTTCGCTTTTCGGCGTTGCCATGCCTCACCGCCCAATTTGTCGAGCGTTACGTTGCCGTCGTTGGCACCGTATCGTGACAGCACATCGATGTTTTCGACAGGGACATACAGCTTGTCACCGCCTGCATAAGTCAGTGCGACGCAATCATGCGGACTGCGTCCAACCTGGATCGAGACAAGGCCTTCGTATCGGCCTATCCCGTGTTCTAGGTGAACGATAAAATCACCCGATTGAAGCGCTTGCATTTCTGCCAAAAAGGCATCGGCACTTTTCTTTGACCGGCGGCGACGAACAAGCCGGTCACCAAGCATATCCTGTTCGGACAACAACAGCACTTCAGACGAGGCAAAGCCATGTTCGATTGGCAGAACCACCATCGCGGCGGCACCTGCAGTGGCAAGCCCCTGCGCGTGTTGCCATCCATCCGCCATTTTCAGCGCAGGCGCACCATGGTCGGAAAGCAACCCTTGCAAACGGTCGCGTGCACCCATGGAATAGCTGGCAATGATAGGCTTTTGGCCAGTTTTAGCCGCAGCTTTCAGATAGGCCGCAACAGCTTCATAGACATTGTCTTTACGGGCACGTTCAGGCGCGAAATCGCGTGCAGCGGATATGCCGAAATCAATGGCACTGGCACCATCAGGTGCCGCAAAGGGCGTAACGAGATGAGCCGCATGGCGTTCGAACCGTCCTGCTAATTCCGCGACGCCCAAATAGAGTTTTTCCGGAAGCAGGGGCCGGTAACTGCCGGGGCTGGCAGACTGCGCCTTTACCCGGTTTTGATAATAATCATCGATGGCTTCGCGCCGCGATTCGCCTGCCGCCACCATGGCGGCATCGCGCAGGACCAACATATCCTCGCCCAGATGCTCAAACAGCGTTTCAAGGCGTTCCTCGAACAAGGGTAGCCAATGGTCCATCCCAGCAAGCCGGCGTCCTTCGGACACAGCCTGGTACAGCGGGTCACCCGTTGCCGTGGCGCCAAACAGTTCGCGGTATTGCACACGAAAACGCCGGATCGCGTCTTCGTCCATC
>JANOTI010000247.1:0-15887 GCA_031416255.1 Sphingomonadales bacterium
GCCCGAGAAGCGCTTCAGCATTTGGCAAGCGAATGCAGTTCGTCTTCGCACGGGCCTTGCCCGATTATTGAAGCCTTTGCCGCTGGACCGATCCCTTAATCAATTACGCGGCCATTGTGGGTGCAGATCATCGATGACGAATGCGTGTGCTGCGTTTTGTCCGCCTTTATGCTCTTCGCGCATATGCGGATGGTCAGCGGGCAAGGTCATGGCGCCTGCCCCTAGCAACCAATGCCGCCAGTTGTCTGCATTTTCACCGCTTACCCTTACGGACAATCAAAGGCAGGAGGGCGGCGATGACTTGGGCGGAAATGCCAACTAAGCCTGCTGGTGATCTCAGAGATGTCCACTGTTCGGCAACCGACCGTCCAAACAGCGTGGCGCCCAACAGCGCTTCGAAAGCAAATAGCAGGGCTAGGAACCACGGGACCATTGCCAAACGAATTGCAGTCGCAGGCGAGACTTGCCAGCGCCGGATTGCCCAGCCGCAAGCAAAATAGGCCGCGATCAACATCACCGGCACTTCAGCGATTGTTGCCGCAAGCTCACCAACGCGCGGTGCGACGAAAATTACGCGGATTGTTCCCAAAACAAAGCCCAACGCAAACAGCGCGAGAAAATAGGCGGATGCAGCGATCAGTGCCCGCTTCACTTTGAATTCAAACCAGCCAGCGCAGTTTGGATTTTTTGTCCCGAGGTTCGAAGCTGAGCGATTTCATTGTCGTCCAGTTCCGGCAACAACACGCGTTCGACGCCACCCGCTCCCAATATGCAGGGCAGGCTGAGATAGACATTCGAAAGTCCGAATTCGCCGGTTAGTAATGTCGAAACAGGGAGGACGGTGCGCTCGTTGCGCAATATCGCCTCGCAGATTCGCACGATGGCGGTGGCGACGCCGAATGATGTATAACCTTTTCCTTCGATAATTCGGTAGCCCGCTGTCCGCACATTATCGGCAAGCTTTTCTGAGTCTCGGGTATCATCGGGCGTGAATTGGTCGAGAGGTATCCCGCCGATCCTTACCGATGAAAATACTGCAACTTCACTGTCGCCATGCTCGCCGATAACGACCGCTTCGATGGCGTTAGGCGCGACATTTAACTGAGACGCTAGCGCCTGTTGCAAACGGCTGGAATCGAGCAATGTGCCGGTGCCGATGACTTGGTTCGGCGGCAGCCGGGCGCGCGAGAACGCAACATGCGCCATGACATCGACGGGGTTGGAGGCGATGATCAGAATGCCGTCGAACCCGGCAGCCATCAACGCGTCGACGCATTCGCGCACTATTTTTGCGCTTTGATTAGCAACCGACAGCCGGGTTTCTTTGCCGTAGGTCGCGGCTCCGGCAGTGATAATCGCGAGCCTAGCGGTGGCCGCATCTTTATAGTCCCCAGCCCAAATTCTTGCCGGGCGAGCCAACGCGTTTGCATCGGAAATGTCGATGGCTTCGGCCTCGGCAAGCGCGACATCGCGATCGATCAGGACGATTTCACGGACGAGTGCGCGCAGCATCAAAGCATAGGCTGCGGTGCTGCCGACATGGCCTGCGCCGATAATTACTATGCGGTCATGGTCGGTGTGCTGTTTCATAATTTCCTCGCGATGATTGCAAAAAGTCCGGCGATAGCCGCTGCGAACCAGAGGCTGGCTAGTCCGAGCCATGAATAGGACGCTGCCCCTGCGACTGCTCCAGCAACGAGTCCGGCCCAGAGCAAGCCGTATGATGCCCACGAAAATCGAGGGCCTCCCATGATTGAAGCGGCGACGCGTTGACCGAATTTGACGAGCGTACCAGTCATATAGGTCAAGCCAATGTGCAGCTCGCCGTCATGCTCGAACACAGCGTTTTCTGCGCCCATCGCAAGGACCATCGCCACGACAGCAGCTTCGGTTGAACCGGTCGCAGCACTTGAAGCCGCGTTAAATAATAATATGGCCACCAGTATCAGCACGGCCGGACGACGATGCGCTTTGGCACTTCTGCCCACAAGCGAACCCGCAACTACACCTATGACGAACAACGCTATCAGGCCGCTGGCCAATGCAGCATCATTAGACCGCTCAATTAGCCCGACGCCAAGCCGAGTCGAATTGCCGCTCATGAACGAAACGAAAAAACCGCCTAGCTGGATGAACCCGACAGCATCGACATAACCTGCGAGCGCCGAAAGCCCGATGGCTAAAGCTTGTACGCGTTTGTCGTAGCGGGTCATGCCGGTGCAGCGGACATATTGTGCCGCGCCGAACCGTCAAGGATCGCCCGTTTGGCAAGCGGCTTCAGGACTTCAAGTATGGCAAACACCGTGATGCCCACAGCAACCGCGATACCGAGGTCTGTTGCCCGAAGATGCCCGAACCGCAACAATTTCTGAATTTGCGGAACCAAGATGATCAGTGCGGAAATCGCTATCACCGCTGCGAACACGTAGCGCAGCGCGGTGTTGCCTCGACCCAATGCTTGCAGCAGCGACGTACTGAACGAACGGTTGACCAGGATGAGTGCCAAGATCGACGCTATTAGCCCGAAGAACGTCAGCGCGCGCACTTCGGCGGCGGGCATTCCCTGATAAGTCGCAACCAGAAATGTCATTCCCAGGAGCGCGAAAGCAACAACGCCCTGAAATACGCTCCATGCAATCATCCGCCACGAGAATAATCGCTCCAACGGCGGGCGGGGCCGACGCATCATGATGTCTTTTTCCTTCCGCTCGGCTTCAAAAACAAGAGCGCAGACAGGATCGATAACCATTTCGAGCAAAGCGATGTGGATCGGGCCGAACAGGATCGGCAGGCCCAGCACCAGCGGTAATAACGCCAGCCCGGCGATGGGGACGTGCACGGCAAAGATGAACGCCATCGCTTTGCGGATATTGTCATAAATCCGCCGCCCGAGCGCGATGGCAGTGACAATCGACCCGAAGTCGTCATCAAGCAGGACGATGGCGGACGCCTCGCGCGCCACATCGGTGCCGCGTTTGCCCATGGCAATGCCGATATGCGCCGATTTTAGCGAGGGTGCATCGTTGACACCGTCGCCGGTCATCGCAACAATTTCACCATCGACCTTGAACGCCTCGACGATGCGGAGCTTTTGTTCGGGCATGATCCGCGCGAACACTGTGACGGTCTTTAAGCGTTCGGCAAGCTGTGCGTCGTCGAGCTTGCCTAGGTCGTCTCCGGTCAGCACATCGCCATCAGCAATGCCCGCTTGCAACGCAATGGCCCGAGCGGTCGCGGCGTAATCGCCGGTGATCATGACTACGCGAATGCCCGCCGACCGGCATTCGGCGACTGCCGCAGCAACGCTTGGGCGCAGCGGGTCGGCGAGCCCGATAAGGCCGCCAAGCGAAAACTTGAAATCGCGCGGGGATTCCGGCCATGCGTCTTCTGTCGTTTCAGCGCGCGCGACACCGAGAACGCGGATACCCCGCGCCGCCATTGCATCGACAGCGGCCATCATCTTTTCGCGTTCCGATAAAGCAAGGCGGCAAAGTTCAGCGATTGCTTCCGGCGCACCCTTTGCGGCGACAGTATATGCGCCATCTGCCTGCCAGATATTGGTCATGGCGAGTAGGTCAGGCCGCAAGCCATAGCTGTGCGCCAACGTCATCGTTGGCTTGTCTTTCGCGCGGCCAGCCGCATGAATGGCAATTTCCATCGGGTCGAGTGGTTCGGCGGCGCTGGCCAATATGCTGGTGTCGATCACTGCGTTAAACGCGTCGTCCAATGCTTTGTCCGCGCTCACAGCCGCAGTCTCACCCGATGGCGTCCACAGTTCTGCGACTGCCATCCGGTTTTCGGTCAACGTGCCGGTCTTGTCGGTGCACAGCACCGTCGCCGAACCGAGCGTCTCGATTGCCGAGGCGCGCCGTGTCAGCACGCCTGCCTGCCCAATCCGCCACGCACCCATTGCCAGAAAAATTGTCAGCACGACCGGGAATTCTTCGGGCAATAATGACATGCCGATGGCGATCCCCGCAAGCAGCGCATCGATCCATCCGCCGCGTAGCAAGCCGTAGAGCAACACGACCAATACCGCCACCGACCCGCCACCGATGGCAGCGATGCGCACAATACGCGTAGTTTCGGTCCGCAAGCGAGGCGCTTCGCTATCGAGTGTGGCGAGCGACTGCCCGATTTTCCCGATCTCGCTAAGCGCGCCCGTTGCAATAACGAGCGCGGTGCCGCTGCCACGCGCTATGAGTGAACCCGAATACAGATAGGGTTGGTCTTCGCCGCCGGGCCGGTGCTCGCTTTCAGATGCATCCGCCGAACCGGCAGTTTTGCTAACCGGCAGCGATTCACCGGTAAGCAACGATTCATCTGCTTGCAAGTCGCTGGCGGCAATTAGGATAGCATCGGCGGCCACACGGTCGCCTTGCTCGATGATTATCAGATCGCCGCGCACAACCTCGCGTCCCGCGATGCGTATCCGTTCGCCGCCGCGAATAACGAGCGCACGCGGGGCCGACAGGTCGCGCAACGCCTCCAGCACATTCTCGGTTCGCGATTCCTGTATGACGGTCACCGCAACCGAAAATGTTGCGAAGCCCAGAAGGATCAAGGCTTCCGCCAAATCGCCAAGCAGCAGATAGGCGACGCCGCCAAGCAACAGCAGTGCCAGCATCGGTTCGCGCAATACTTCGGCGATAATTTTTAGATACGAACGACGACCCGCCTTGGCTAATTCATTCGGTCCATCGGCGGCCAGACGGGTCGCAGCTTCGGCTGCAGACAAGCCTTGGGGAGTGGGATTGCTCATTTCGGCAACCGTGCAACGACGGTGACGAAGAACGCCGTGGACCAGCCGAGCAACAGGACGCCGTTGATGCCTTCAATCGCACCGACCAGACGCCACGGCCGCGCCATCTCGGTGTCGCCAAAGCCGATGCTGGCATAGGTTATGGTCGAATAATAAACCGCCGCCTCAAGGTTCTGAACTGCGTCGATCAAAAGATAAACCGCTGCGTAAAGCCAGATTTCTATGCCGTGCAACGTGAACAGCGCCAGCACGATAATCAGAATGACAATCGCCCGTTTAACCGAAAAATGGTGATGTTCGGCGTTGTCATTCGTCTCGATCCGCAGTCCCCGCGCAAGCGCGGTGATGCCCGCCCCGTGGATTAAAACCGTCAAGACGACCATACCGGTCGCGAGTATCAACTGAATCAGCATGTCAGGCCCGGCGTAAAAATATCGACCTAGTGCTGGCTGAGATCAGCGCGCAAAACGATCAATGTCGCGTCGCCGGGCATAGCAAAACCTTTGAAACCCATTTCGCGTTCCATATTTATGGCTTCATGATGGTCACGGGCCTCGATCGATTCGAGCGTTGTGATGCCTTTGGTCTTGGCAATACGCGTAATGTGTTCAAGCAAAGTCCAACTGATACCTTTTTGCTTGAAGTCCTCGCGGATCGCCATCGCAACTTCGGCGCGCTTTCCGTCCTCATCGGCAACGAGCATGGCAGACGCGATGATCGTTTTGCCATCGGTATCGAACGCTAAGATGTTCTCGGTTCGCAGGTGATCTACATCTGTCATCATCGCCAACAGATCCGAACCGACTTTTTTGATTCCACTGAGGAAGCGGAATCGCAGATCGTCTCTTTCGACATGCGCAAAAAATTCGGCAAGCGCCGGTTCGTCGCTCGGCTGCGCCGGACGCACTTGAAAATCGATTCCATTGCGTGTGGTCAGCAGCGTTTCGGTTCGTTGGATGTTTTGGACAGTCATCATGCGGCTCCTTGTACAATACAGTGTGGCTAAATGGCGCAAGGCAGGCATGTTCCGCCATCCGTAAACTCCCTTATGCTCCTCGCGGATGTTCGGTGAGCATGACGCTCATCGACTAAGCGATGCCGAGATTAACCCACCGTAAAAATCAATTTTCGTGCGAGGGATCATGACTAGGCTTGGACATATCACGAACGAGTTGGCCGGTGTTTTGAGTGTCTGAACCAAGAGCAATATCGGCCTGCGACACCATTCCGCAACATTTACCAGCCTCATCAACAACCGGAACACGGCGGATTTGGTTTTCTTCCATCTTCGCGCAACAATCAGAAATGCTTGTGTCAATTGTAACAGTGACGACTGGCGACGACATGATGTCACTGACGCGCGTCTCATGAGTCATCCCGTGTGCAACACAGCGACATGCAATATCGCGGTCTGTGATCACGCCCAAAGGAACACCGTCTTTGTCTAAAACAGGGATTTCGCCACAGTCGTTGGCATCCATCAATTTGGCCGCAGCTTGGACGCTAGTGTCTGGTCCACAGCAGACTGGATTTTTAGTCATGATGTCTCGAACGTGCATGAAATATTCCTTCAAATAGAGGGGGATCGGCAGCTCGCCTTGTTTGACAAACCTTCGCAAATCGGAACTGTTCCCAAATGACGAATTTTGCTGACCTGCCACTTGCGCGATATGGAGACATTATTGCGTTGATCGTCTGGTCAGCGGCGCTAGCGTTTCGATGATTTTACAATTCGCTACTGTGCGGTGGCGACAGGGGCCAAGCACGCGGTTTATGGTGCGCAACCATCATCGCAGATAATGGCGCGGCCATTTTGTAACTATCATTGCGCGGCTGCTGTCCTTGACCTTTCAAACCAGCGAAGACGCAATCCTTTTTCCGAGTGACCCTCACGAATTAGGGGTAAGCTTTACTGACAGTGGATTGCAGCCTTTATCAATTGGTGTTTTTGCTCGACTTCCATCTCTAGCCAAGCATTGGTCTTCTCGGCGCTCCGCAGCAGAGGTCGCGCCTAACAGCACCTGACCATCGCCGATGGTCAGGCCTTGGTCAGTAGGGCGGCATAGTGCCGACCCTTTGATCCAAGGACGACAATATGACCGATACAGTAGATTCAGTTACTCCCCGTGTAACCAAGGCAGCAACGCTTCTTATGCTCCTTCAAACCGGTACCGGCGCAAGCTTGGAAGAGATGGTGGAGGCAACCGGTTGGCAAGCCCATACTGTGCGCGCCGCATTGACTGGCTTTCGCAAGAAGGGCCATACAATCGACAAACATGTCGAAGGCAACACCACGGTGTGGTCAGCAAAGTCTGCCGCATGAGCCGGTTAAAGAAGCGGGAGCATGTGCGTGACGAGGTCGCCAGCCTGCAGACTATGAGCTTGGCCGAGTTGCGGACATTGTGGGAGGCGCCCTTTGGTGCGCCTCCCAAGCAGCGCTCGGTCGAGCTCTTGCGCCGTGTGCTTGCATGGCGATTGCAAGCCGAGGCCTTTGGCGGACTGGATGCAGCGACCCTTCGATTGCTCGGCAGCGAGCGCACGCTTGTTATGGTGGCAGAGCAGCCCGGTACAAGATTGGCGCGAGACTATGCCGGAAAGCGTCACGAGGTTGTGATGCTCGAGGACGGCGTTCTCTATGAGGGCGAGACCTATGGCAGCCTGTCCGAGGTTGCACGATTAATCACTGGCCAACGCTGGAACGGTCCGCGCTTCTTTGGTTTGCGCCGCGAGAATGTCCGATGACATCGTTGCGCTGTGCTATCTATACAAGGAAGTCGACCGAGGAAGGGCTCGAACAGGAGTTTAACAGCCTTGATGCGCAGCGCGCATCTTGCGAGGCTTATGTGCTCAGCCAAGCGGGTGAGGGCTGGGCATTGCTTCCGCAATATTATGACGATGGCGGCTGGTCTGGCGGTAACATGGAACGTCCTGCGCTTAAGAGCCTTCTAAAAGCCATTTCAGAAGGGCGTATTGATGTGGTCGTGGTCTATAAGGTCGACCGTCTAACCCGAAGCCTCATGGACTTTGCGCGCATGGTTGAAAGTTTTGATGCTCATATAGTGTCGTTTGTCAGTGTGACCCAAGCGTTCAACACGACAAGCTCGATGGGCCGCCTGACCCTAAACGTCCTTCTGTCTTTTGCACAGTTTGAGCGCGAGGTCACAGGTGAGCGAATTAGGGATAAGATTGCAGCATCCAAAGCGCGGGGTATCTGGATGGGTGGCAATTTGCCTTTGGGTTATGATGTCAAAGACAGGAAGCTATTCATTGTCACTGACGAGGCAGAACTCGTACAGCACATCTTTACCCGCTATCTCGAACTCGGCTCGGTGTTGCCGCTTGTGCGCGAGCTTGATCTGGCAGGGCATCGCACCAAGCGCTGGACCACACTTGCTGGAAAACAATTAGGAGGTGCGCGGTTCAGCTGCGGCGCTGTTTATCACATCCTTGGCAACCGCATCTATATGGGCGACATCGTCCATAAGGGCAAAGCGCATAAAGGCGAGCATCTGCCAATCATCTCGCAGGAACTGTTTGATGCGGTGGAATCGAGCCTCGCTGGCAATCGGGTCAATCGGGTGAAGCGCAAAGAGAAGGCAACGGGGTCACCGCTAACCGGCAAGCTGTTTGACAGCGACGGCACGCCGATGCGCCCGACGTTCGGTCACGGAAGAGGAAAGCGCATCTACCGCTATTATGTGAGCGATACTCTACTTCCATCTGGGCGAACTGCCAACAGCCACAATCTCAAAGGAGCACGGCTTTCTGCGTCACGGCTAGAGCGCATCCTGAGCAACACTTTGCTCCCGCTGCTACCGACAGGAAGCGCAGCGGAAGCGGTGTTCAAGGCCATACACCGCATTCGTGTTCGCGATAAGCAACTCAGGGTCAGGCTCGAGCTCTCAGCGCTTCTTGGTCAAGACGAGATTGACGATGATGTGCTTGACCGTGCCCAGCATATTGATCCGTCTGCCTCCATCGATAGTGACGACCTTGTGGTCACTGTCGACGGCAGTGCGGTCCGGCGTGGTAGCACCTTATCCACCCCCGACCATATCCTCGATGAAAGCGAACGGCGGCGGTTGCTTGCCGACCTGGTTCGCAAGGCGCACGGACTGTTGGACAGACTTAATGCGTCGCCACTTCACCCTGATAATCATATCCGCATGACTGCGCCGGTCAATGAATGGGGACGGCAACGGGTGTCGATTGGACTGCTCGCACCGGATGTTCAGAAGATGTTGCTGCAGGGCAAAGCGCCTATGCATATTACGCCGGATTTGTTGCTCAGCGCTGACGTTCCGATGGACTGGGTAGCGCAGAGGCGGATGTTTGGATTGGCGTAATGGCGGCTTTGTTGGACGATCCGGACAGTCCGCTTTTGCAACGGATGTGTGGTAGACCACCTTTCGTTCATTCACCACTTTAGCGGTAACTTAGCTGCAGTATCTTCATGACGATTGTGGCGGAGGTAGATCAGGAAAACATAGGTGCAAGTCACTAAGCCAGGTGTAAATGAAAGGACGGCGTCAGCATTTTAGCATATCGCAGACGCTAGCAATGTTTTCCGGGATGTTACCGAACAGGAGGCTTTATGCGATTGCTGGTCATTGAAGACGATGAGCATTTAGGCCTGGCGGTATCGAACTGCTTGCGGCAAGACGGCTACGCAGTCGATTGGGAACGTGACGGCGCCATCGCTGATGAAATACTTCGATACCAATCTTACGACGTAATCGTAATCGATATAGGTCTGCCGGGCCTTGACGGAATTTCTATTCTGAAGGCACTTCGGTTGCGCGGGGACAAGACGCCCATGCTGGTTCTCACTGCCAGATCGGCCGTCGATGATCGCATCGATGCATTAGATCTCGGTGCGGACGACTATCTCGCCAAGCCATTTGATGTTCGCGAGTTTCTGGCAAGATGCCGTGCGCTGCTCAGGCGCTCGATGGGCGGAGCGACGGACCGGATTGAAATTGGCGGGTTCGTGTTCGACGGCATTGCAAAAACCGTCAAGGTCAACGACACTCAAATCCTTTTACCAAACCGTGAGTTCCGGCTACTTGAGATTTTGCTGCGCGGCATCGGCCGGGTGCTGGACAAGGATCAGATTGCAGAGCAGTTGTTTGATTTCGATCATGAAACCGGGCCAAACGCTATCGAGGTCTATGTTGCAAGGCTGCGCAAGAAGTTAGCAGGGACTTTAGAGATTAAAACGGTTCGGGGCTTGGGATATATGGTGGAACCGGTTGCAAACATACTGGCCTGAAGCGCAATCGATCCGAAGTCGACTGCTTTTGCACTTGGGGATCGTGTTCGTCGCCGGCATGATTGCCTTATATTTGGCTGCTACCTCTTATGCCCGTTATGCGGCTGACAGCTCGTTTGATCGCTTATTACTGGGGTCTGCCGGTTCGATCGCCGAAACATTATCGATCACACCCGGCGAAGTCAGGGCGGACATCCCTTATTCAGCACTCGACATGCTGTCGGCGGCACCTGATGATCGGGTGTTTTACCGGGTCGTAGGAACTGACGGCTTAACGGTGACCGGCTATCCGGACCTGCCTTTGGACCCATCATCGCGCTCAAGGTCTGGTAGCTCGGAGCCTGTCAGGTTTTTCGATGCGACATACAGGGGCGAGCCAGTCCGCTTCGTCCTTGTTGGACGTGAGGTTCGCATTGCGGGACAGTCCGGTGTGGTTTGGGTCCAAGTCGGTCAGACTCGTGGTGCGCGTGGTGCGCTTGCTCGCGATCTGACGATCAGAGCTCTGCTTCCAATCCTGGCACTCACCATATTGGCGGTTGGCGTGGCGTGGTTCAGCATCGGTCGTGCAATGCGGCCGTTGGAAATGGTTGGCCGCAATTTGTCTGCCCGCAGTTCGTCAGATCTCTCGCCCATTGTCTCCCCAGTGCCGAACGAGATCGCGCCGCTGGTTGAGGCCGTCAACACCTTCATGGCGCGGCTTGACAATAATATGGATGTTCTTCGCAACTTCATTGCGACGGCGGCGCATCAACTCCGAACGCCGCTCACGGCATTGCTCGTACAGATTAGATCGGCAGAACTGGCCAAAGGCGCTGCGCAGTCGGCAAGCATTGATGCGGCCAGCCAAAGCGCGACCAGGCTGGCGCGACTTGTCGATCAATTGCTCAGCGATGCGATGGTTACGCATAGGGCTGAAGAGCGCCGGACAAACACCTTCGATTTGAAGAAGGTCATCGAGCAGGCATTGCACGATACGCTCCCCACCTCCGGTGATGCAGATGTCAGATTTACCACAACATTGAAAAACGCGCCGATGATCGGTGACGAGGTAATGATCGCAGAAGCCTTAAAAAACCTTGTTCACAACGCGCTGATTCACGGCAACCCGGAAGGCCACGATCACCATCTTATCGAGTTGGGCTTGCGACGGGATGGCGACTATCTGGAACTGTCGATGACCGACAGCGGGATAGGCATGGACGAAGCTGCGTTGATGAAAGTCGGTGATCGCTTCAGCACGGGTCAGCCGGGGCGGCAGGGCAGCGGACTTGGCTTGGCAATCGTCAAGCAGGTGGTCGAAAGTCACAACGGCACGCTGCAACTCGAAAACCGCCGTGAAGGAGGCCTGCGCGTCGTGCTCAGTTTTCCTGCGACATGTTGAAAGCGCTTTACCACCTCACGCTCTTGATGGCCGCATTTTGCGTCGCGGCTTGTAACGAAAATCAGCCGCAGAGGACTTATGACAGCAGCACTGGTGGCGTCGTAACGATTTATAGTACCACCGATACTGCAATTTTCGACCCTGTAATCGCCGATTTCCGCAAATTACATCCCGACATAACGCTGAATTACGTAGAGCTCGACGCCCAGCCACTTTTTGACCGCTTTCTTCAAGAGACAGTATCGCAGAAGCCGACGGCAGACATCGTTTTGAGTTCAGCTATGGATTTGCAAGTCAAGCTGGTGAACGACGGCCTGGCCCAAAAACATCGCTCCGAAAATTCTGACGCGCTTCCTCCTTGGGCGAAATGGCGCAACGAAATTTTCGGGTTGACGTTTGAGCCCGTCGTTATGGTCGCCAATCCCGCGTTGTTTTCGGACAGGGAGATACCGCGAGCCCGGTTTGATCTTGTACTGGCGCTGCGCCGCGAGCCTGCATTCTGGCGCGGGCGGATTGGCACATATGACATTACCAAAAGCAGCGTCGGGTATCTTTTGGCGGCACAGGATGTGCGCCAAAGTAGCGAATTTGGTGCGCTGGTCGAGGCGATGGGCGAAGCGAAATTAAAGACTTATCAGAATGTCTCGGTCTTGATTGACGATATAGCAGCCGGGAAAGTCGCTTTAGGCTATAATGTTTTGGGTTCTTACGCACAAAGACGGGTGGCCCAGGGAGCCAAAATCGAGATTATTTTTCCCGAAGACTACACTCTGGCCATTGTTCGCGCCGCATTTGTCGCAAAGGATGCGCCTAACCCTGCAAGCGCTCACGTGTTTCTTGAGTATCTTATGTCAATTCGCGGGCAACGGATATTGACGACGCGGAGCTATCTGGCCGCTGTACGAGAAGAAGTCCGCGGACCTAATGCTACGCTCGACATCAAAGGCGCAGCGGTTGGACCGCTTCGACCGATTACGATTGGGCCGGGGCTAATGACCTATCTCGATAAACAAAAGCGCGAGCGGTTCATTGCGAACTGGCAGACTGCTCTTGGAGCGCCGCATTGACTGACATAAATTGATAGCACGCCCGATCCCTTTGACAGCGTGGTGAAAGTTTTCCTCGCTATTCGCCAGCACGAACATGATTTGCCCGACCGGATTCTATTCCGGGATTGAGGCAGGCACCAAAGGAGGATGACTTGCTGGCGATTGCTGGATTTTTAATGGTCGCAGTATTCATGGCGTTGATCATGACCAAGACGCTGACCCCGGTCATTGCACTGGTGCTCATTCCGATCGTTACGGCGCTTGTGTTGGGTGCATCCCCGGAAGCAATCGGAGTCATGGCACTCGACGGGGTGAAAGCACTGGCGCCGACGGGCGTGATGTTGATGTTTGCAATCCTCTATTTCGGCGTAATGATCGATGCTGGCCTGTTTGATCCGATCGTTGGCCGCATCGTCCGCATCGTCGAAGGCGATCCACTACGGGTGGTCGTCGGCACCGCCGCATTGGCGGCGCTAATCTCGCTCGATGGCGACGGTGCTACGACCTATATGATTACGGTTGCAGCGATGCTGCCCTTATATCAGCGGCTTGGCATGAACGCACTCAACCTGACCTGCGTTACGATGCTGGCCAGCGGTGTGATGAACATGACCCCTTGGGGTGGCCCTCTCGCCAGAGCGGCCAGTGCGCTTCACGTTGAGCCTAGCCAAATCTTCATTCCGATGCTGCCTTCAATGGCGGCTGGCCTTATCGGCGTTCTTGCAATTGCCTATCATCTTGGAAAAAAAGAGCGGGCGCGGCTTCATTATGTCGGTTCGCCGATCGAAAGCGCAGCCGTCGCATTTCCTAGCGCTAGCGATGACGGTGAAAGCGGCATCGCCAACGACGGTCTGATGGAAGAAACTGCGCTACTACCCGACCCAGACTCAGCCCGCAGTTCGGCGCGTCCGAAACTGTTGTGGGTCAATGCCATACTGTCCATTGCGCTGATGGGTGCCCTCATTGCGCAATTGCTGCCGATGCCAATTCTATTCATTGTCGGGTTTTCGGTAGCTCTGCTGATCAATTACCCGCGCATGGCTGACCAACGCGAACGGCTGGTCGCACACGCGCCCAATGCCGTCGCCGTTGTATCGATCATTTTTGCCGCTGGCATCTTTACCGGCATCCTGAATGGTACGGGTATGGTGTCAGCGATGTCGACGTCGTTCGTCGCAATGATCCCGGACTCTTTCGGTCCGGCGCTCGCGCCCATCACGGCCGCCGCAAGCTTACCGTTTACCTTCTTTATATCGAACGATGCCTTTTATTACGGTGTCCTGCCAATCGTCGCTGACGCAGGTGGGCAGTTTGGCATCCCTGCGGTGGAGATGGCGCGCGCCTCGCTGGTCGGCCAGCCTGTTCACATTCTAAGTCCGCTGGTTCCTTCCACTTTCTTGCTGGTTGGTCTGGCTGGAGTTGAACTGGGCGATCACCAACGGTTCACGCTAAAATGGGCGGTACTAATCTGCCTAGTCATTGGGTCCGTAGCGATGGCCACAGGAGCGTTCGGTCTGGGCGGCGGATAGGCCGGAATTGCGCGACAGGTAGGCGAAAGCATCGGCTGGTAACGAATGATTCGAAATTTCAGCAAAATTGAAACAGCTGATAATAATTATAACAGGGAGACGGATTGTGAAAAAACTTATCGTGCGTCGTGGATGGGAAGTATCTCGGATTGCATTATTGGCGGCTGCTGCTGCGACCGTAATGCCGACAATGGCGAGGGCACAGGATACCGAAGCCGAGGAACTAGAGGCTGAGACAAAACCTGTAGAAGGCAGTGGCGGAATTGTTGTTACCGGATCATTGATCGCGCGCCGCGATGCAACTTCATCCAGTCCAATCTCAACTGTTACCGGCGATGATCTCTCAATGACGGCCTCGCCCTCGCTTGACCGCGCCATCGGGCAACTGCCACAATTCTCTGGCGCTCAAGGCGCTGCAGAGGTTGGCGATTCGCAGGCTAATGTCGGCTTTACCGGCGGGCAATCTTTCAGTGACCTTCGCGGGCTTGGTCCCAATCGGTCGCTCGTTTTGCTTGACGGTCGGCGGCTTATGCCATCGTCACCCGACGGGGCGATCGACCTTAATACGATCCCGTCTGCGTTGATCGGATCGGTTGAAGTCATCACCGGCGGTGCGTCGGCGACTTATGGCTCCGATGCGGTGGCCGGAGTGGTCAATTTCCGGCTGCGCAATCGCCTTGACGGGATTGAGCTATCGACCAAGGGGAGCATCACCGATCAGGGTGACGGCGCGACATGGAGCATAAGTGGCGCGTTCGGTTCCAGCTTTGCTGACGACCGCGGACGGTTCGTGATGGCGTTGGAATATGCTAACCGCAACACGGTCAATGGGGCGGACCGGCCTTTCTTCTCCAATATCCGCCAACTGGCGCGTCCACCAGAAGGCTATATTGCGGCAGGCGGCTTCGGTGGGCCGGCGCCGACAATCGCAGCCGTCAATGCGGTCTTGGCGACCTATCCAGGAACCACGCCTATTGCCGGCTCGGGTGCCTATACCGGCGCAATCGGGCTCAACACCAACGGAACGGTGTTTACGACCTTGGCAGGTGCCAACTGCGTGCAAAATTATCAGGGATTGAGCAACGGCTTATTGGGACTTAACATCAGCGCGAACTGTCGCCAAGTCCAAGTGGCGCTGGGCAATTATTTTGCCGTTCAGGTGCCATTGAAACGCTATACCGCTTTCGCCAAATTGGATTACGACATCAGCGACGACATATCATTATATAGCCAGATTAACTATCTGCATTCCGAAGCAGAGAGCCAAAACGGGCCTGCGTCATCGCGTGGCGCAAATCCGCTGATTGTTCCCCTGACCAGCCCGTTTGTCACCGGCAACGCGGCCTTGCAGCAGATATTATCTTCGACAAGCCGACCATCGACCGGCAACCTCACCGTAATCAAGCTGCTAAGCGACTTTGGCAACCGGTCAGTAGGGTTTGACTATGACGTGTGGCAAGCGCAGCTGGGACTAAAAGGTACTATTCCGGGCACAAGTCTGGACTGGAATATTCACAGTTCCTATGGACAGTCGCAATATCTCAATACCTTGGGTGGTGATGTGAGCATATCGGCGATTACGTCGGTGCTCAACGGTACTGCAAACTACCGCGGGCAGGATGGCAATTGTATCGGCTTCGCGTATAATCCGTTCGGCAATAACGTGCTAAGTCCTGGCTGCCGAGAATTCATTACACGCAATCACAAAAATACTAACGATCAGAAACAGTCGCTGGTCGAAGCCACCGTCCAAGGTCCGCTGTTTTCACTTCCAGCTGGCGAGCTGAAGTTTGCCGCCGGTGTTGGGCACCGCAGCACCTCGTTCGACTATCTGCCCGATTCAGGTCTGCGGCTGAATGACTCGCTAGGTTTCGGCTTTAGCGGCGCAGCATCG
>JANOTI010000248.1:0-2235 GCA_031416255.1 Sphingomonadales bacterium
GTAAACGGCAACACGTTGATCGCGGTGCCAGAGCAGTGGGAGGCCGAAGGCATTCCGTTGCTCAAGCTTCGCGTTATTGAGCGTGGCCGCAAAGGCGCGCTGGGCCTCGGCGACCGCATTCTTGCGCGCACCGAAGAGGCCGGTAACAGCTATGTCGCGCACCCGATGAAGAAGCTGCCGAAGGTCAGCGAGCAGATATTGGGCGTAGTTGAAGACGGCGGAAACAACCGGTTTTGGCTGAAATCCACCGACAAAAGGATGCGTTTTGATACGCCGTTGTCCGAACTCGGCGAGGCCAAGGCTGGCGACCTGGTGCTGGCTGAACTTGGCGGTCGCGTGGGGCAGAAAAAGGCGCGTGTGACTCAGGTTCTGGGCGATCCGTTCGCGCCACGTAGTTTCAGCCTGATCGCGATCCACAAATTCAGCATTCCGTTTGAAATGCCGCAAGATGCTGAGGATGAAGCGGCGCGGGTCAGCAAGCTGCCGGTGTCGCCGGAAAACCGCGAAGATTTGCGGCATTTGCCTATTGTCGCCATCGACCCGCGAGATGCGCGCGACTTCGATGATGCTGTTTGGGCGACACCGGACGATGATTCCCAAAATCCAAATGGATATAAGGCCTTAGTAGTCATAGCGGATGTCAGTTACTATGTGCGTCCGAGCAGCGCGCTAGACCGCGAAGCGGCTAAGCGCGGGAACAGCGTTTATTTCCCGGATCTGGTCGTGCCAATGCTGCCGCACGCTTTGTCGTCGGACAAATGCTCGTTGCGCGCTGGAGAAGACCGCGCTGTGCTTGCCTGCCATCTGGTGATCGACAAAGCTGGCAATGTGACGTCATGGCGTTTCGCACGCGCGATCGCACGGATTTCCGCCAATATCCCGTATGAAGATGCGCAGAAAGCCATTGACGGTACGCTCGATCATCCGATGCTGGAACCAGCGCTGAAGCCTTTATGGGCGTGTTGGGCGCTGCTGAAAAAAGCGCGAGAAAAGCGCGCTCCGCTGGCGCTCGATATGCCCGAACGCCGGATTACTCTGGACGAACACGGCAAAGTCACCGGCGTTGCGGTCCGCGAGCATCTGGATGCGCATCAGGTAATCGAAGATTTCATGATCGCTGCCAATGTTGCCGCGGCAAAGGCCCTCGAAGAGAAAAAGTCCGCACTAATTTACCGCGTCCACGAAACGCCAAGCCGGGAAAAGCTAGTTGCGCTGAAAGACTATTTGAAAACCTTCGATATCGAATTTGCTTTGGGGCAGGTGGTTCGGCCATCGACCTTCAATGCCATTCTTGCGAAAATCGAGGATGAGGAATTGCGGCCGCAAGTGATGGAATCGGTTCTGCGTAGCCAGACGCAGGCGTTTTACACGCCTCAGAATATGGGTCATTTCGGGCTGGCGCTTGGCAGCTATGCGCATTTTACCTCGCCAATCCGCCGCTACGCCGATCTGATCGTTCATCGCGCCTTGGTCGCGTCGCACGGTCTGGAAATGCCAGCGCCGAAGGATAATGACATAAAGCCGACCACCGGGCTTACAACGCGCGATTTCGAACGGCTTGATGTGTCGTCAGAAATGATCAGCAAAGCCGAACGCCGCGCAATGGAGGCGGAACGCGAAACTGTAGACCGCTACGTTGCCGCGTTCTTGTCAACGCAGGTTGGTGAAATCGTCGAAACACGGATTACCGGCGTGCAAAATTTCGGATTTTTCGCGACTGTTGAATCGATTGGCGGCGATGGTTTAGTACCGGTCTCAACTTTGGGGGCAGAGCGGTTCAATTACGATGAAGCCAGTCAGACACTGATGGGCGAAGAGACAGGCGAAACCTATCGGCGCGGAATGCGGCTGAAATTGCGATTGGCCGAGGCGAATCCAGTTTCGGGCGCGCTGCGCTTCGAATTGCCCGATGGCGCCAGTTTCACGCCAGACCGGAAAGAACGCCCACGTCACAAGGGTAAGTTTCTGGGTGGGCAGCGCGGACGGCCGTCGAACATCCGGCATCAGGGACGGAAGCGTTAAAGTAATAGCACTAAATCCCGCTCGCCCTGAGTAGGTGCAGACCAAGCGGGACCGAAGGCGGGCGTAGCCCAACTGCCGTATCGAAGGGCTTGGGATATGCAACCTGTACTTCAATACGCTACTTCGCTTCGCTCAGCAGCTACTCAGCACAAACGGATTTGGTGTGAGTGAGTGTAAATCGTCAAAGGCCTAACTCAACAGATCCAGCGCGTC
>JANOTI010000249.1:0-15433 GCA_031416255.1 Sphingomonadales bacterium
GTCATTCCCGCCACTGCGCGGGGGTGACGAACTCATTTGCTTTATGTGGTCTCAAGTTTTTTCAAATTCCATTGACACCCACCAAAACCGTTTGCCCTGAGTAGGTGCTGAGCGAAGCGAAGTGCCGTATCGAAGGGTTTGCTGCGCAACGAGTACTTCGATACGCTACTTCACTGCGTTCAGCAGCTACTCAGCACAAACGGTTTTGGTGGGTGTCAATGGAATTTGAAAAAACTTGAGACCACATAAAGCAAATGAGTTCGTCACCCCCGCGCAGTGGCGGGAATGACGAAAATAGATTTGTCGAGTAAAGCTACTTACGCAGCTTTGCCGCCCTTTTTCTTGCCGTCTTCATGCTCGATCACGGTCGGACCGGTGTTGCCGCCGATCACTATCTTGCGTGGCTTCAATTCATCGGGAATCTGACGTTCCAGCGTAATCAGCAAGAGCCCGTCAGAAAGATCGGCGTCTTTAACAAAGACATGGTCGGCAAGCTGAAAACGGCGCTCGAAATTGCGGTTGGCAATGCCAAGGTGCAGAAAATCGCGGTTATCGTTGCCTTCAGTCGCTTTCGCGCCTGTCACCATCAGCAAGTTTTGCTGTGCAGTGATGTCAATTTCTTCGGGCTTGAAACCAGCGACCGCCACGGTCACCAGATATTTGTTTTCCTCAATACGTTCGATGTTGAACGGAGGATAATTGTCGCCTTGCGCGGTGCGACCAGCGTTTTCGAGCAAATCGAATAGGCGGTCAAAGCCCACGGTGGTACGGCGATAGGGAGTAAAATCAAAACGGTTCATAACAAATTCTCCATTTGAGCAATTTGGATTGAAGGAAAGCCCGCATACGCAGCGCCTTCCGGTTTTTTTGTACAGCCAATCGGCTGCACAACAACGAAAATGGGATTAGCGAAACAAAAGTCAAGATTGCCATCTGCTTTTGGAACATTTTTTCGATTGAAATGTTAAGGCCGGGTGAGCGCCTATAGCGGCAGCTTCAACCCGGCCAATCCCCCTGAACCAACGGCCATTAACAATAATGTACCAGCACAGAGATTGTAGATTGCGTGAATAGTGCCGCAATGCAAATGATAGCGGACGCAATTCAACGCATTTTCGGGGACTGTGGCTGTGGTGCAACAAAATTGTAATATCGAACACCGCTTGCCAGCGCATCGCGCGCTGCCTAATGCGAGATTTAGCCAATGATCCATCGGAACCCCTCTCAATTATGATCCTCAATCGCTATGAACGCATGGTGGCAAAGCGCTATTTGCTGCCGGGTAAGGGCGAAGGCTTCATCTTCCTTGTCGCTACCATCAGTCTGGTTGCAGTCGCTTTGGGCGTTGCCGCGTTAATTATCGTGATGAGCGTGAAGAACGGCTTTCGCGCCGAGCTGTTTGACAAAATCGTTGGCCTAAATGGTCATGCGGTGGTGCAGGGCTATAATGGCCGGCTTGCCGATTGGCGCGATGTGCTTGCCGAAGTGCGCAAAACGCCGGGCGTTACCGAAGCGTCGCCGCTGATCGAGCAGCCTTTGCTGGCCACCAGCAACGGCCGCGTCGAGGCGATTTTGGTGCGCGGGATGCAGGTTGGCGACATTCTGGATAATCCCACATTAAAGGGAAAAACCGTTGATGGCGACTTGGCTCTGCTGCGCGCTGGAAGCGAACGGATCGGCATTGGTTCGCGTCTCGCGGCAAAGTTGGGCGCACGCGTTGGTACTCGGGTAACAATCATCAATCCGGCAGGGCAGACTACGCCTTTTGGCACAGTGCAGCGTGAAATATCCTATGAGGTTGCGGCAATTTTTGAAGTCGGCGTATTCGATTATGATGAAGCGTTTGTCATAATGCCGATCGAAGATGCCCAATTGCTGATGTTAATGGGTGACGAAATTGGCATGATTGAGCTGAAAACCGTTGATCCCGATACCGTGGCCGAAACGCTACGCCCCCTGCAAACGCGGCTGTCCGACAAAGCGATGATTATCGATTGGCGCAGCATGAACGCGCAGCTGTTTGAAGCGCTTGAAATTGAACGCATCGCAATGTTTGTGGTGCTGTCGATTATTGTGCTGGTCGCAGTGTTCAACATCCTGTCATCCTTGATTATGTTGGTACGCGCAAAGACCCGCGACATTGCAATCCTGCGTACGATGGGCGCGGCGCGGCAATCCTTGTTGAAAATTTTTGTGACCGTCGGCGTATCAATAGGCCTAGCGGGCATTGGTACGGGCGTGATCCTTGGCTTTATTTTTCTCTATTTCCGCCAAGGCATTGTGCGCGGCATCCAATTTGTGACGGGTCAAAACCTGTGGGATCCTTCGATCCGCTTTTTAACTGAATTGCCTTCACGGACGGACCCAGTTGAGGTCGCGGCGATTTGCGGTTTGGCGCTGTTCTTTAGCTTTCTGGCCACATTATATCCGGCGTTCAAAGCTGCCGGAACCGACCCTGTGCAGGTGCTTCGTTATGAGTAAAATTATTGCCGAAATGACCGACGTGCGCCGCGTGTTTACACAAGGCGACGTCACCATCGAAGTTCTGTGCGGCGTTAATTTGGCGATTGCCGAGGGCGAAATGGTGGCGTTGTTGGGGCCAAGCGGCACAGGCAAATCGACGTTGTTGCAAGCACTGGGGCTGCTTGAGGGCGGCTTTGAAGGTTCGATCAAAATCGATGGTGAGGAAACGCATAGCCTTGGTCCCGATCGCTGCACGGTGATCCGGCGCGAGAAGCTGGGATTTGTGTACCAGTTCCACCATCTGCTGCCCGATTTCGACGCGCTGGAAAACGTAATGCTTCCGCAATTGATTATGGGCTTAGGCCCGGATGAAGCCCGCGACCGCGCGACAACTTTGCTGTCCACTTTGGGGCTAAGCCAACGTTTGGAGCACCGCCCCGCAAAGCTATCGGGCGGGGAGCAACAACGCGTCGCGGTTGCGCGTGCGCTCGCCAACCGGCCGAGACTAGTGCTCGCCGATGAACCCACGGGCAATCTGGATGAAAATACCGCCAACATTGTTTTGGGGGAATTTATGAATCTGGTTCGCAGTCAGGGATCAGCCGCATTGGTCGCGACGCATAATGAACGTCTGGCGGCAAAGATGGACCGTGTGGTAAGGTTGCACGATGGAAAATTGGGTTAGAAACAGGAGCCTATTATGAACGTACATGATTTCACCATCGCAATGCCAGGCGGCACTAACCAAGACTTGAAAGAGTATGAAGGCAAAGTGGTGCTGGTCGTCAACACCGCCTCGAAATGTGGATTCACTCCGCAATATAAAGGGCTGGAGGCGCTGCACCGCAAATATGCGGATAAGGGACTGGTTGTGCTGGGCTTTCCCTGCAATCAATTCGGCGCGCAGGAACCGGGTGACGAGGATGAGATCAAGACATTCTGCTCGCTCAATTACGACGTGTCGTTTCCGCTGGCAAAAAAGGTTGATGTCAACGGAAGCGAAGCCGATCCGTTGTGGCAGCATTTGAAGCAGCAGCAATCGGGCTTGCTTGGCAGCCGCGGGATCAAATGGAACTTCACCAAGTTTTTGGTCGATAAGGATGGCAAAGTTGCGGGCCGGTACGCGCCAACTGTGTCGCCGGAATCGCTTGAGAAGGATATTGAGCGGTTGTTGGGGTAGGGTTCCCAATAATTCTCAGCCCATCAATCTCCACATCGTCACCCTGAACTTGTTTCAGGGTCTATCGCGCAGCATAACCTGAACTCGCATGGATAAATGGACCCTGAAACAAGTTCAGGGTGACGGTTTGGGTGTGGGGTAGGGCGACGTGTTTTGTAGCTGGATTGGCTTGTCCACAACATGCACTAACACCCCGTTTGCGAATCAGCTAACCCTGCACTAGCCTTTGCCTATGGCCTTAGTCCCCTTCGTTCCTCTACGAGTCTTTTCCGCTTATACAATGCTGGACGGCGCGATTGAGCCGAAAGCCATTGGCAAATATGCCAAAGGACTAGGCTATCCTGCCGTCGCAATTACGGACCGCAATGGGCTATACGGCGTAATGCCGTTTGAGGATGGTTGCAGAGCGACGGGCGTGCAGCCGATCATGGGGTTGATGCTTTCGATCACTCGGCCGCTTGAACTATCTGGCGGGCAAGCCGCTCGTGATTGGCTGGCGCTTTATGCGCAGGATGATGGTGGGTACCAAAATCTATGCCGCTTGGTGTCAGCCGCGCACCTTGACCATCCCGAGGATGTTGATCCTCAGGTCAGCCTCAAACAGCTTGCTGAACATTCTGACGGGCTTATTGCGCTCACCGCCGGTGGCGAGGGGGGCTTGGCCAGGCTTTTTGCAGATGGTCAGCGCGATGCAGCCGCAAGCTATTGTGATCGGCTTCAGACCATATTCCCAGACCGGCTTTATATCGAGATCGCCCGGCGCGGAGATGCTGTTGAGGCGGCCGCTGAAGAAGCACTAATCGCCCTTGCTTATGCCCGCGATCTTCCGCTGGTCGCAACGAACCCGGCCTGTTTTGCCGAACCCGATTTTTACGAAGCGCACGATGCCATGCTGTGCATCGCGGATGGTGAGTATGTCGAAAATGACGACCGGCGCAAAAGCTCGCGGCATGCCTGGATAAAAACCGGGCGGCAAATGGTGGAACTGTTCAAGGATGTGCCAGAGGCGCTAGCCAATACCCTTGTCGTAGCGCAACGGTGTGCTGCGGGGGCGCCGCGGCGAAAGCCGATCCTTCCGAGTATTGCTGGCGACAAAGCGGGTGAGGATGCTCAGCTGATAGCCGATGCTAAGCTCGGGCTTGAAGACCGGCTTGCAGTAGCGGGGATAACCGAAACGAATGAGCGCCAACGCTATTTTGATCGGCTCGATTTTGAAACCGAAGTCATTTCCTCAATGGGTTTTTCGGCGTACTTTTTGATCGTTGCTGATTTCATCAAATGGGCCAAGTCAAAGGACATCGCGGTGGGTCCGGGGCGTGGTTCGGGAGCTGGGTCGGTGGTTGCGTGGGCGTTGACCATTACCGATCTTGATCCCTTGCAATTCGGCCTGCTGTTTGAACGGTTTTTGAATCCAGAACGTGTGTCGATGCCGGATTTCGATATCGATTTCTGCGAAACGCGGCGGGGCGAAGTGATCCGTTATGTTTTGCAAAAATATGGCCACCGTCAAGTCGCGCAAATTATCACCTTTGGTAAGCTTAAGGCACGCGCGGTTTTGCGCGATACAGGCCGTGTGTTGCAAATGCCGTACGGCCAGATTGACCGGCTGTGCAAGCTGGTGCCTAACCATCCGCAAGACCCTTATGATCTGCCGCGCGCGCTTGCAGGCGTGCCCGAATTGCGCGAGGAATATCGCCGCGATGAACAGGTAAAGCGGCTGTTCGATTTGGCACAGAAACTGGAGGGGCTGCCGCGCCATAGTTCGACCCACGCTGCGGGTGTTGTGATCGGCGATCGGCCTTTGTCAGAACTGATCCCGCTCTACCGTGATCCGCGGTCGGATATACCGGTTACGCAATTCGACATGAAATTTGTCGAAATTGCAGGCTTGGTAAAGTTCGACTTTTTAGGCCTTAAAACCCTATCGGTTCTACAAAAAGCGGCACAGATGCTAGAAAAGCGCGGCATCCTTGTTGAATATGACAAGCTGGCGCTGAATGATCCTGCGACGTACACATTGTTGCAAGCGGGTGATACGGTTGGCGTGTTCCAGCTGGAATCCGAAGGGATGCGGCGTACGCTAGCGGCGGTAAGGCCAACCAATTTTGGTGACATCATCGCACTTGTATCGCTCTACCGGCCCGGCCCGATGGACAATATCCCCATGTTTGGCAGGCGGAAAAATGGCGAAGAAACCATTGAGTATCCGCATCACCGCCTAGAGGGTATATTGTCCGAAACGTACGGTGTTTTTGTTTATCAAGAACAGGTGATGCAGGCTGCGCAAATATTGGCCGGCTATTCACTGGGTGGAGCCGATTTGCTGCGTCGCGCGATGGGTAAAAAAGTGCAGTCCGAAATGGATGAGCAGCGATCAATCTTTGTTGCCGGTTGCGCCGAACACAATCAGATCGATGCTGGCAAAGCCAACGAGCTGTTTGATTTGATCGACAAATTTGCAGGCTATGGTTTTAACAAAAGCCACGCTGCAGCTTATGCTTTGCTATCCTATCACACCGCTTGGCTTAAAGTGCACCACCCAGAGGTGTTCTTTGCCGCATCGATGTGTTTTGACATGCACCAAACCGATAAGCTCGCAATTTATGTGGACGATATGCGCCGGTTGGATGTTGTGTGCCTGCCGCCATCTATCAACGCCAGCGAAGCTGAATATTCGGTCGAGGAAAGCGAACAAGGACTGGCTGTGCGCTATGCGCTGGCGGGGATCAAAAATGTCGGTGAAAAGGCGATGGAGGGGCTTGTTGCTGAACGCGAACTCAATGGTCCATTTGCAAATCTTGATGATTTTGCCAATCGCGTTGATCCAGCTTTGCTGAACAAGCGTCAGATCGAAAACCTGGCGGCAACAGGTGCATTTGACGACCTTAACCCCAATCGGGCGGCTGTTCACGCGGGGGCTGAACTGATCAACGCTGCGGCGCAATCGGCACGTGCTTCGCGCGAAAGTGGGCAGGGCGGACTGTTTGGTGAAGGCGGCAGCGATGCTGCCAAGTTGCGCTTTACCGACACAGCTAATTGGTCGCTATCCGAAGCGATGGAGTTTGAAAAAGAAGCCTTTGGGTTCTATTTTGCGGCCCATCCCTTGTCGCAATTCTCCCAAATTTCGGCAAGTCACGGTGCGCGCAGCCATATAGAAATTATGGAATCGGGCCCAATCCCGGAAGGAGTCCGCAAACCGGCGACTATGGCCGTTATGGTTCTAGGTTTACGCTGGCGCGAATCCAAACGTGGGAAAAGGTTTGTGCTGGTCGATCTGGCCGATACCAGCGGACAGTTTTCGGCCCGCTGTTTTGAAGAAGCGGTCTGTCCACAACTTGGCGAGTGGGCAAAGGACGGCACGTGTTTGCTGCTTTCGGTTGAGCTGGACCAACGGCCCGGTGATGAAGCACCCGGCATCACAATCAAAAGCGCGAAGCCGCTAGCGGGGCTTGTCGCGACCACTCGTTTCAAAATGTGTCTTCAAATCGAAACTACCGACGCATTTTATCAGTTGAAGCACTTGATAGCGCCGCTACAAGATGGCCGCGGCGAAGTGATCGCAAAGACACACGCCGCAAATGGGCAGTCAGTGCCTATCCTCCTCGGAAAAAAGTTCAGGCTTGATGTCGATCTGGTGGAAAAAGTGAAAGCTATTGACGGCGTAAGCCATGTTGCGCTTGAACCCATCCGGCCACATCTGACAGTTGTTCATTAACGGCGCACATGCGTTGCAGGAGAGGAAATTGACCATGCACACGATGCAGGATTGGGACCTTCGCGTCTCGCATTTGATCGATTATGCGGAACGCGAGCACGGAACCCGCGAGATAGTTACGCGTTGGGCCGATGGCAAAATTGAGCGCACCGACTGGGCTGGTGTGGCGAGCGAAGCCCGGCGGATGGCACAGGCGTTTGTCGCAATGGGGCTAAAACCCGGTGAACGGGTGGCTACTTTTGCGATGAATCACCACCGCCATCTGGCGGCGTGGTACGGCGCAATTGGGGCGGGCGGGGTAATCCATACCGTCAATGTCCGTCTGTTCGACGAAGACTTGATCTACATCATGAACCATGCCGAGGATAAGGTGTTGATGTACGACGCCATGTTCCAGCCGATTATCGACCGGCTGAAACCGCATCTAACGACCGTTGAGCGTTATATTGTGTTCGACAGCGCGGATTATGAAGCGCTGATCGCTGGACAGGATGGCCAGTTTGAATGGGTGTGGGGCGATGAACGCGATCCGTGCATGCTGTGTTATACCAGCGGCACGACCGGCAATCCGAAAGGCGTATTGTACCAGCACCGTTCCACAGTGCTGCATGCAATGGCCGAGGTTGCGCCTGCGGTGTTCGATCTTGATTGCACCGCCGCATTGCTGCCGATTGTCCCGATGTTCCACGCCGCAAGCTGGGGCCTGCCCTTTGCCGGCGCGATGGCAGGTGTAAAGTTTGTCTTTTCAACCACCAACGAAGCATCGGTGTTGCACGGGCTGATGCTTTCTGAAGGCATTACGCACAGTGCAGGTGTGCCGACCGTATGGCTTGCGATGTTTCAGCATTTGGATACGGAAATGGCTGCAGGCCGAGAGGCAGGGCTGGGCAAGTTGAAACTTGTTACCATCGGCGGCACAGCGGCTCCGCGGATGATGATAGAGCGGTTGATGAAGCAAGGCATCCGCGTCGCTCATGCCTGGGGCATGACTGAGACTTCGCCGATTGGTACGATGGGCTCGCCGGTACCGGGCTGGGACGAAATGAGCCTCGACGCGCAAATCGATATAGTGGCGAAACAGGGCAAAATACCCTTTGGCGTTGAATTGCGTGTCATTGACAAGGACGGCAACGTCGCCCCGCGTGACGGCAAAACCGACGGATCGCTGCAAATTCGTGGGCCTTGGGTCATTAAACGCTATTTCAAAGCCGAAGCGGATGCGACCGATGCCGACCAATGGTTCGACACTGGCGATGTTTCTGTGATCCATCCTGATGGCACGATGCAAATCACCGATCGGGTGAAGGATGTCATCAAATCGGGCGGGGAATGGATTAGCTCGGTTGAACTGGAAAATGCGGCAATCGGCTGTCCCGGCGTCGCGCAAGCCGCCGCGATTGGCGTCTATCATCCGAAATGGGATGAACGACCGATAGTTGTCGTGGTGCGCAAACCCGACGCGGCATCACTGTCCGAGGAGGACGTGCAAGCGTACCTCAAAGAACGCATCGCAAAATGGTGGCTGCCCGATGAGGTCCATTTTGTGGACTCTATGCCTATGACAGGTACAGGCAAAATCCAAAAAGCGGAGCTGCGGAAACTGTATAAGGATTACAAGCTGCGGAGCATCGGCTGATGTCGGGCGCCTCCTTTGTCGATCCGACGCGCGAGGCCTTTGACGCGTTGAAAGCATTGCCGCGCGATACGCCACTCAACATGCTCAATCTGGTGCGTTTTCGCGATCTGGCGGACTATAGCGACGGCCATGAAAATGCGGATAAGGGCTGGAGCGGCGAGCGCGCTTATGAAGAATATGGCAAAACCAGCGGTCCGATTTTTCAGCGCGTCGGTGGCAGCATCGTTTGGCGCGGTGCTTTTGAAATGGTTTTGACCGGCCCTGCGGATGAACATTGGGACACCGCGTTTATTGCTTATTACCCGAATGCAGGGGCGTTTCTGGAGATGGTTACGGATCCCGCCTACCGGCTGGCCGTAGTCAACCGGCAAGCTGCGGTTTTGACAAGTCGGCTTATCCGCTTTGCGCCGGCCAATGGCGACACAAGCGTTTTTGGCTGATTAGAACAGCGAAATTTGGCCGTCCAAACGCGGCGGCACAAAAAGGTCGGATCGCAGCTGCCATTTATAGCCAACTAAGCCCGCTTTGCGCGACGCAATCTGAAAACGGGTGCGCATTAAATCCGCCCAGGGGCCGCTGCCCCGCATCCGGCCAAAGAAGCTTGGATCATTGTCACGTCCTTCTCGGATCGACCGGATAATCGCCATGACTTTGCCCGCACGATCAGGGAAATGCGCGTCGAGCCATTGCTGGAACAGTGGCGAGACTTCATGCGGCAAACGCACAGGTATCCAGCTGGCACTGACTGCGCCTGCTTCTGCGGCGGCGGCCAATATCGCCTCTATCTCGTGATCGTTGATTGCCGGAATAACCGGTGCGACGTTGACGTGTACCGGAATCCCGGCCTCCGCTAGCGCGCGGACCGCCTCCAGCCGATGTTTCGGATGCGGTGCGCGCGGTTCCAACTTCCGATGCAACTCCCCATCCAAAGTCGTGATCGAAACACACACCGCCGCCAGTTGTTTAGCCGCCATCGGTGCCAACAGGTCAAGGTCACGCAAAACTCGGTTGGATTTTGTGGTGATCGTCAGCGGATGTTCACAGGCCGACAGCACCTCCAAACAGCCCCGCATTATACGCCACTTCGCCTCTATCGGTTGATAGCAATCAGTGTTGGTGCCAAAGGCGATGGGCGTCGGGATATGCCCCTTTTTCGCCAGCTCGGCATGCAGCAGCGCAGGCGCATTGGGCTTTGCAAACAAGCGGCTTTCAAAATCCAGCCCCGGCGACAGATCGTGAAACGCATGGCTGGGCCGCGCATAGCAATAGCTGCATCCATGCTCACACCCGCGATACGGGTTGATCGATTTGTCGAAAGGAATATCCGGTGAACTGTTGCGCGTAATGATCGATTTTGGGTGTTCAACTGTCACCGTTGTACGCAGCGGCGGTAACGGGCCATCTAGTTTTTCTCGATCGTCCAGCCAGTCGCCATCTGCATATCGTTCGTTTAGTCCAAAGCGCAACGGTGTAGCATTGGCAACCGCGCCTCGTCCGGCGTTGAGATTGGGAAAATGGACTTTAGACACATAAAAAATGTATCAGATAATATGGAACAAATAAAGAACAATTACTTTTCGCGCAACCTCGGCATCAGTTCGACAAAATTGCATGGTGTATGGCGGTTATCCAACTGATGAACCAAAATCTTGTCCCAACCATCCTTTACCGCGCCGTTTGAACCGGGCAGAGCAAAGATATAGGTCCCGCGCGCGAGGACAGCGCAGGCGCGGCTTTGGATTGTTGATGTGCCGATGCTTTCGAAGCTCATCATCCGGAACAGTTCACCAAACCCTGGTATGTCCTTTGATTTGACTCTGTCTAACGCCTCTGGAGTTATATCGCGACCGGTCAGGCCCGTACCGCCAGTGGAAATGACGCAGTCGATGGTTTCGTCGTCGATCCAGTTATGCAGCCGCGCCACAAGCCGGGAGCTATCATCACGTTCAAGCGCACGGACGACCAACTTATGCCCGGCAGTTGCAATACGTTCCGCCAACAGATCACCACTAGTGTCATCCGCAACCGTGCGTGTGTCGGACACCGTCAACAGGGCGATGTTGACCGGTTTGAATATCTTGTTTTCATCGAGCGGCAAAGCTGCCTCCATTGTTTGTGGCGTTTGCATCAATCCGCACCGCTGTGCTGCGGCCACCCTCTGGGAACCGGGGCCAAAGATATTGCGCCATGCCGGTCATACTGCCGCCATTCGTCCCCTTTTGACCTTCATAAATCCAGTAATTACGCAAGATAATGGCAACATAGCCGCGTGTTTCCCAATACGGGATCGATTCCATGAACAGCAACGGATCGCCCTGGTCGCGTATTTCGGAGTTCCAGCGAATGATGGGAGCTGGACCAGCATTATACGCAGCAATTACTTTGGGAAGCAAACCGCCCGTCGCGTTCATATCGCGCAGTTTTTCCATATACGATTGACCATATTCCAGGTTCATTGATGGCCGGTCAAGATCGGATGCGCGGAAGGTTATGCCTTTGTCACGCGCCATATCTTGCGCAGTGCCGGGGCGGACCTGCATCAAACCACGTGCGCCAGCCGGGCTGATGACCGAGGTCTTAAACTGCGATTCCTGCAAAGCATGGGCATACGCAAGTGCAGGATCCACCCGCCAACCCCCTGTGGGCGTCCAATTCGGATAGGGATAGCGGCTCAACATTTCTGCTTCGCTGCCGCGTGGACCGTAATGGCCCATCCACAATTGTGTCCCCGGAAGCCCGATTGCACCGGCCATACGCGCCAAAGCATCGTGATGGTTCGGATTGCCGATTTTTGCCTGATGGCGGATTGTTTGGTCTGCCAAATCGTCTTTGCCGATGGCAGCAAGTCCTATCGCGGCTTGCACATTTTCTGTGCCTGACAGCTGTTTCCAGTCCGATTTGTCGTTCTGTCTTTTCCAGCGGTGCGCCACAGGTTCCATGCCCAGCGCTTCGCCAGCCAATAGGCCATAAAATGTTTCGGCATGCGCAGCGGCTTTTTGAAGGCGTGCCTGAACCTGTTGCGGCTGTTTAATCGCCATGGCAGCACGTGCGCTCCAGAATAAAGCGGCGGCCTTTAATTCTTCATTGCCTGCACGGCTGACGACGTCATTAAAGGCCGCGAACGCCGCATCATATTGTTTCAGCCGCCAGCTGGACAGCGCGTAAACCCAGTCAGCCTGCACGGCCCAGTCGCCTGTACTGACTTTTGCGCTGCCAGCGACACGGCGGGCACTGCTGTCGTCGTTTTCGATGTAATAGGACCATGCAACACGGTAGCGCAGTTCAGTTAGCCCCTCTGCGGACAAAGATGCTGACGCGCTTTCCACAGCGGCTTCGGCGGCGGCCGGATCGTCTTTTTTGATGAGCTGCTGAACTTTTTCACGCAAAACGGCAGCTGCACTTACATTGTCGGGAAGATCGCGCTTTGGAGCGCTACCACGATAGGAAAAGCGCTGTGTTCCAGGAAGATTGGGTAGATCATTGGCGCCGCGCTTCACCGCCATTTTTTCAAGCTGTTCGGCTTGCGGTAAATAAGGCGCGTCGTTGAGTAAGGCTTGCAAGTCGGACGCTTCAACCTTTGGGCTGCCTTCTGCCAAATAAAGCTCGGCTCGGGCCATGGCCGCCATTGGGCCTTTTGGTGCGCTATCGATTAACCGGTCTGCCTCGATCCAGTTTTTACTCTGGATGGCGGCGTAAATTGCAGTGAATAATTGGCTGTCCTTGGCAGATGGCGCGGCAGGGGCTGTAGGTATAGCTCCGCTGATTTGACGAATGTTTTCGTTTGTCGCCGAAAAAGCCGGTGTCGCCACCATAATGGTTGCAAGAGTCAGTGCAGAAATGCTGTTGCGGACTGAAACGGTCACAAATAGTCTTTCCTCGCCAGCATCTGTAGATCTTTCCAGGCCTGTGCCTTTAACTGGGGCTGGGCCAAAAGTGTCCGTGGATGAAAGGTTGCTATAGCTGCCGTATTTCGGTCATCTTGGTTAATATAGTGTAAATTCCCACGCGCTTTCATGAGGTCTTGCGATAACATGGCTTCGCACGCGGCTGAACCGAACAGGATGACAATTTTTGGCTGTACCAGCCCAATCTGATGTCGGACGAATGCGGCTAATGCAGGAAGGTCATCTTTCGGCAAGGATGCCGCCGCCGGTATGCTGTGCGCTAGGGCAGTTTTGTAAACAAAATCAGGCAGAATTTGCGCCGCTAGCAGGATATTTTCGGTCAATCTGCCAATGGCGCTGGAGCTGGAGCCGTAAATGCCTGATGCTGCATCTTCTTGCTCGGGAAAGTCACCAACCACCATCGCGACAGCGCCAGCTTCCCCTAGCGGTGCACATATCCGCGATCCATAGCCGCATCCCGGAAATGCAGAACCATTGCCAATTGCCGCTTTCAAATCTGCCAAATCCGAAGGCCATTCGGCAAGCGTTGCAATAGGTCTGACGGCAGGCGTCACCGCCTCTCTTCGTACTTTCTCGACTGGTTTTGAAGCAGCAGCAACTGGCGGCGCTGCAACAACAGGCGTCAGCCAATTCATCGCCTCGCCGTCGCTGACATACTCAACGCCCGCATCCTGCCACCAAGCGAGAGCGGATTCGGCCAGTTTGTTGTGATATTCTTGCGACGAAAGCATCGTTTCTCAACAGTCACTGGTTGACGAGAAGGTCAATTGCTTGGCATGACGGAATCCATCAGTTGCATGAAATCTGGGACGGCCCGAATGGCCGCATGAAATAAGGAACGCAAGGGATGAGTGAACGGGAATCGATGCCCTATGACGTAGTCATCGTCGGTGGCGGGCCGGCAGGGCTTTCTGCGGCGATCCGGTTGAAACAGATCAACCCCGAAGTTTCCGTTTGTATCCTTGAAAAAGGCTCTGAAATTGGCGCGCACATTCTGTCCGGTGCGGTATTCGATCCAAAGGCAATCGACGAACTTATCCCCGATTGGAAAGAACAAGGCTGCCCGATGGCAGAGGTCGCGGTCACGGACAATCAGCATTGGATTTTGTCGCGCGGCGGCAAAACCAATATCCCACATATTGCGACCCCTGGCTGGATGCACAACAAAGGCACTTTCACCGGAAGCCTTGGCAATCTGTGCCGCTGGCTTGGCAGTCAGGCCGAAAACCTTGGCGTTGAAATTTTTCCCGGATTTGCCGCAGCAGAAATTCTTTACAACGACGATGGTTCGGTAAGGGGCGTTGCGACCGGTGACATGGGCGTGGCTCGCGATGGCAGCCATAGATCCGATTATCAGCCTGGTATGGAGTTGCATGCAAAATATACTTTGTTTGCAGAAGGTGCGCGTGGACACCTGACTAAACAGCTTAAGTCAAAATTTGATCTGGAGCGCGACTGCCAGCCACAGGTTTATGGCATCGGCATTAAGGAATTGTGGGACATAGAGCCCGGCAAACACTCCGCAGGTCGTGTGATTCATACGCAGGGCTGGCCGCTTTCTGAAACCGAAAGCTGGGGCGGTGGATTTCTGTACCATCAGGCGAATGGTCAGGTTGCACTCGGCTTTGTCGTCGCGCTGGATTATGTAAACCCCTATGTTGCGCCATTTGAAGAATTTCAACGGTGGAAACAGCATCCGAAAATCCGAGAAATTCTGGAAGGTGGCCGCCGCGTTTCTTACGGCGCGCGCGCGATTAACGAGGGCGGCTGGCAATCGGTGCCAAAACTGGCCTTCGCAGGCGGTGCTCTGATTGGGTGTTCGGCGGGTTTCGTCAACGTGCCAAGGATCAAAGGCAGTCATACTGCGATGAAATCGGGCATGTTAGCAGCGGACAGCCTTGCAGCAGCCCTTGCCAGCGGACGCGAGCATGATGAAGTCGCGGAATATCAGGCTAATCTCAACAACAGCTGGATCGCAACTGAACTGAAGCTGGTGCAAAATGCGCAGCCGGCGATTGCCAAATACGGCGATACTTACGGCACAATCTTGGCCGGTATCGATATGTGGATGCGCACGCTGAAAATTGGTCTGCCGATAGTGATGAAACATCATCCAGACCATGCGGCGATCCAGCGCAAGGATCTGTTCAAGCCGATTAAATATCCCAAACCCGATGGCGTCATCAGCTTTGACAAGTTGTCGTCTGTGTTCTTGTCAAACACCAACCACGCCGAGGATCAGCCGTGCCATTTGCAGTTGAAGGACCCGGACGTTCCGGTAAAAATTAACCTGCCTCTCTACGACGAACCGGCGCAGCGTTATTGCCCTGCGGGTGTCTATGAAATTATCGGCGAAGAAACCGGTTCGCCCCGATTGCAAATTAACGCCCAAAACTGCGTGCATTGCAAAACTTGCGACATCAAAGACCCGACCCAGAATATCAACTGGGTAACGCCGGAGGGTGGCGGTGGTCCGAATTATCCAAATATGTAAGCTCGCGCTTGCTTCGGCTTTATTGGCGGCAAGTCCAATT
>JANOTI010000250.1:0-1730 GCA_031416255.1 Sphingomonadales bacterium
GGACGTCGCCAGGAAAAAGGGCGCTGCCGGAAAGGCAACTAGCGAAAAATGTCACGTTGGTGAAAATGAAGCTACTGACGAAGCTCTGGCTAAATCACTGGATGATATCCAAGCCTTTGTCGTCGCAAATAGTGATAGTAATGTCAGCGATTTCTCAGCAGCAACACGCGCTCGAATTGAAGAATCTAAATTGGAAAATATCTGCGAGCCAGATGGCTATAACGAAAAGTTCTATCAATCGATGAATGCGGGCGGCCCGAAAGCAACACAAGAGTGGACTCAAAAGCTCCTAGAGATTCCTCGTCCGCCAGTTCTCAATCCCTGCTTGTAATAATTAGGATCAATAATGGGTTTCAAATGCGGTATCGTCGGGCTGCCTAATGTCGGCAAGTCCACTTTGTTCAATGCGCTGACGCAGACTGCGGCGGCGCAGGCGGCGAATTATCCCTTTTGCACGATTGAACCGAATATTGGCAACGTTGCGGTCCCCGATGCGCGGCTGCAGACGATTGCCAAAATCGGTGCCTCGCAAAAGATCATCGAGACGCAATTGGGCTTTGTCGACATCGCAGGGCTGGTGCGCGGCGCGTCGAAGGGTGAAGGGCTGGGCAACCAGTTTCTGGGAAATATCCGCGAAGTTGATGCCATCGTCCATGTCCTGCGCTGTTTCGAGGATGACGATATCCAGCATGTTGATGAAAAAATCGATCCGATTTCGGATGCGGACACTGTCGATACCGAATTGATGCTGTCAGATCTTGAAAGCCTTGAAAAGCGCGTGCCGAATTTGCAGAAAAAGGGTGCGCAAGGCGACAAGGAAGCGAAAGTCAGCGCGGTTGTGCTTGGCCGTGCGCTTGATTTGCTGCGCGAGGGCAAACCCGCACGTTTGACCAAGCGCGACGATGCCGAGGAGGAGCGGTTGTTCCAACTGGCGCAATTGCTGACCGCAAAGCCGGTGCTGTATGTCTGCAATGTCGAGGAAGCGAGTGCGGCCAACGGCAATGCATTGTCGGCGTTGGTATTTGAAAAGGCTAAAGCCGAAGGCGCAGAAGCGGTCGTCGTTTCCGCCGCAATCGAGGCTGAAATTTCGACGATGCCTGCCGAAGACCGCGAGGTGTTTTTGGAAGATTTGGGCCTAACCGAAACCGGCCTCGCTCGCGTCATCCGCGCAGGCTATGAATTGTTGCACCTGATCACATTCTTCACCGTCGGCCCCAAAGAGGCGCGCGCGTGGACGATACATGCAGGGGATACCGCGCCGAATGCGGCGGGCGCTATCCACAGCGATTTCGAAAAAGGCTTCATCCGCGCCGAGACAATGGCTTATGATGATTTCGTGCAGTTTAACGGTGAAGCGGGCGCGAAAGAAGCCGGCAAATGGCGGTCAGAAGGCAAAGACTATCTCGTCAAGGACGGGGATATCATGCTGTTTCGATTTAATGTTTAATCAATCAAAACTGACGGCTTAGTCTTGCTTGGCGAGGTGGCGATAAACCGCTGCCTCCAGCGCAAGGATAACGACGCCCAATGCGCTCCCGGTAAGGGCGCTGACGAATGTTTGCACCAGCGGGACACCCTCTGGTCCGGCCAAAGAGCATATGATGCCAACGATAATGTCGATAACGCCCGTGGAAATATAGGCGACAATAATGATGGTGAAGAACAGCAGGAAGCATTTCCAGCCAAGGCCGCGGGTTAGTTCCCATCCGCGCGCTATGCTGCCCCAGATG
>JANOTI010000251.1:0-2442 GCA_031416255.1 Sphingomonadales bacterium
GGTGCCCTCCTCTCGATCGAGGGCCTACAAAACCTCGAAGGCAAAGCCGAAAATCTTGATAAGCTCTACGCCGCCGGTTTCCGCATGGCCGGGCTAACGCATTTCTTTGATAATGAACTCGCCGGATCGATGCACGGCATCAAAAAGGGCGGCCTCACCCCCTTTGGCCGCGGCATCATTGGCCGGATGGAAGCCAAAGGCATGATCGTCGATATCGCGCATTGCAGCGCGACTTGCGTGACCGAAGTGCTCGCGATGGCCACCCGCCCCGTTGTCTCCAGCCATGGAGGCGTGCAGGCAACGTGTAAAGTCAACCGCAACCTGTCTGACGAACAGATCCGCGGCGTTGCCAAAACCGGCGGGATCATCGGCATCGGCTATTGGGATGCGGCGGTCTGCGATACGTCACCCAAAGCGATTGCCGCCGCGATGAAGCATGTCCGCGATCTGGTGGGGATTCAGCATGTCGCGCTCGGCAGCGACTATGACGGGGCAACCACTGTGCGGTTTGATACCTCGCAGCTGGTGCAAGTGACGCAAGCGTTGATAGACGCAGGCTTTACCCCCGCCGAAATCCGCGCAGCGATGGGCGGGAATGCTATTCGGGTGTTGCGCGATGGGTTAAAGCCCGCCGCATGACGATACCGAGATTATCTGCCCGCGAGATTATACCCGACGCCTTGCGCGGAGGCATCGCTGCGCTTGGGAATTTTGACGGCTTCCATTTGGGGCATCAAGCGGTGGCAGGTGAAGCCATTGCCCAAGCCAAGGCGGCCGGAAAGCCCGCGATTATCGCTACGTTCGACCCGCATCCGGTGCGCTATTTCGCGCCGGATACAGCGCCGTTCCGCCTGACCACGCTCGATCAACGCCAACGGCTGTTTGAAGCCGCCGGAGCCGATGCGATGCTAGTGTTTGAATTTGACGGCGAATTGGCCAGCACCACCGCCGAAGATTTCATCGGCAAATTGCTCGTCGAACGCCTTAGCCTGTCGGGCGTCGTCACTGGCGAAGACTTCACCTTTGGCAAAGGCCGAGGCGGCAATATCGGCGTGTTGAAAGAATTCGGGTCCACGTGCGGCCTTTCCAGCACCGCCATCGGTCCCGTGAGCGACGCAGACGGCATCATCTCCTCAAGCCGCATCCGCGACGCGTTGCAGGCGGGCGACTGCACCATCGCGAACCGCCTGCTCACTCGCCCTTTCGCCATTGAAGGCATTGTCCAGCACGGCGACAAAAACGGGCGGCTGCTGGGCTATCCCACCGCGAATATCGATATCGGCAATTACCTGCGCCCCCGTTACGGCGTCTATGCTGTCACTGGACGGCTAGCCGATGGCCGCGCGTTGAAAGGCGCAGCCAATATCGGCATCCGCCCACAATTTACCCCGCCAAAAGAATTACTGGAACCACATTTCTTTGACTTTGCCGAAGAAATATATGATCAAAAACTTGAAGTTGCATTTCATGATTTCTTGCGCGGCGAGGCTAAATTTAACAGTCTTGATGCGTTGAAAGCACAGATGGCGGCGGATTGTGCGAAAGCGCGCGATTTATTGGCATAATAGGGGGCAATAATGCGGACTTGGATCATACTAACGGCAGTATTGCTGTTTTTCGGCTTTTCGTTGTTTCACGCCAGCTGGCTTGCCGCGGACCCAGTAGGGATACCCAAATTGGTCGCGGCCAAAGGCGCAGAGCCCACCCGCGACGCTAAGGGCTGTGCCAGCGGACCAAGCGCCAGCGACGTTGCCTCGCTCGCGATGGCAGTGGGCAATCAGGCCGATGTGCTGAATGTCTCAACGCAAGCGTCAGGCAACCAACTGGTTGTCGGGCGACAATTTGAAAGCACCTGCGCGTCGGACAAGTCGCGGTCAAACAGCGGCATCGGCGAAGCGACCTACGCATTGTCCAAGCCGCAATTGCTGTGGCGCGTCAAAGGCGTAGAGCAAGCGGCAACCCTGCTCGCTGCGCTTCCCGCGCCCAGCAGCACGGATGACAAGCAAGGCCTGATCGGCGATGGCGCTGCAGTCGCGGCCTTCAAAAAGGCGAGGCCAAACGCTTGGGCCTTCGAAATCTCCGCCGCGCGCGCCTGCGCCAGCGATTACACAACGTCCGGCCTTTGGGGCAGCATTCCGGAAAGCTGCAAGCAAGGCACGATGCTGCTGACGATGGATCAGGTGGGTTATGCGCTTTGGGGCTGGCCAAACCGTTTTCTGGCGCGGACCGATGCGGCGGGGCTTAAGGTTATTATTGCCGAGAGTGTCGAGGGCGATGCCATCACCGGCCTGACCGACGTCAACAGCTATGGCGACATCGCCAACAGCTTTAACGGTTATATCTGGATTGATGATATTGAGGCGTTGGGGCCTGCGTTGAAGCGGTAATTCTCGGCGCGGTAGCGCCAATTAAAGAATAAGCTCGCACGAAGACACGAAGGCA
>JANOTI010000252.1:0-5759 GCA_031416255.1 Sphingomonadales bacterium
GCACCGACAGGGCTCAACAGGTCATGACACAGGCGCGAGCAAAGCAATGCTGCCAAATCAACGTCATTTTCGGCCATGTTGCTACGAATTCCTCTTTGTTTGGGTGTTGGAAACGCAATGAACTTTGTGAAACAATGTTTCAAGCCCAGACTGAACTGGTCGGGCGAACATATTCAGCTTGATAACAAACAGTCAGTTACCCACATGGACCCTATGGCGGAGGGAAACACCATATTTGAGGGGGTACTGGGCGAAGGTCGGCTCGACCGTGCGCTGGTCAATGCTCTGCCCGATCTCTCCCGCGCACGGATCCAAGCGTTGATTGCGGGCAACGCGCTCTACATAGATGGACTGCCCGTCACGGATGCGTCGTCAACGCGTTTTAAGGGTCGCCCGTTTGCGCTCAGTATTCCCGCCGCCCGCCCTGACCGTGCCGAAGCCCAAGATATCGACCTGAACATTATTTTCGAAGACGAGTATCTGATTATCGTCGATAAGCCCGCAGGCTTGGTCGTGCATCCTGCAGCCGGGCATTACGACGGCACCCTCGTGAACGCTTTGCTGCACCACTGCAAAGGCAGGCTATCGGGAATTGGGGGCATACAGCGCCCCGGCATCGTCCACCGCATTGACCGCGACACCTCCGGTCTTCTTGTTGTGGCAAAAACGGACAAGGCACACGAAGGCCTAGCCAAGCTGTTCGCCGCGCACGATATTGAACGACGCTATTTGGCCATTGTTGCTGGACAACCGGCTCCGCCTGCTGGCGTAATCCGCACCCAAATCGGTCGTCATCCGGTCGATCGAAAGAAAATGGCGGTGTTGCTTGACGAACGCGGCAAGCACGCTGTCACGCATTTTCGCATGATCGAGCAACTTAAAAGCGCTTCGCTGGTTGAATGTAGGTTGGAAACCGGACGCACACATCAGGTGCGCGTCCACATGGCGCATATCGGCCATCCACTGATTGGAGATTCCGTTTATAATAATCGACAAAAGACATTTAAATTTGGACCAAATCAGTCGTATTTCACTCGTCAAGCCTTGCACGCTGCATCGCTGGGGTTTATTCATCCCATTACCGGTGAAAAGCTGGCTTTCGTAAGTAACCTTCCAGAGGATATTCAGGAACTGCTAACGTATCTGAGGCCATAAGTTTACCGTAACCGTTCTGCCAAGGGGTGCTTGATGAAGGCCCGGCGGAGAACACACTAAAGGAAGAAAAATGTCGAAGACAAAAAATGTTCCGGCAACAATCCCTGCCCTTGGGGGGGACGCTAGCCTTAATCGTTATCTTTCAGAAATCCGCAAATACCCACTGCTCGCGCCTGAGCAGGAGTTTATGCTGGCCAAGCGCTATCAACAGCATGAAGACCCTGCGGCTGCGGCACAGCTGGTTTCGTCGCACCTTCGTCTCGTTGCCAAAATTGCCATGGGCTATCGCGGATACGGTCTGCCTGTCAGTGAGCTAATCTCCGAGGGCAATATCGGTCTGATGCAAGGCGTGAAAAAATTCGATCCCGATCGCGGATTCCGCCTTGCGACCTATGCAATGTGGTGGATCAAAGCATCTATGCAGGAGTTCATCCTGCGCAGTTGGAGCCTTGTCAAAATCGGCACTACCGCTGCGCAGAAAAAGCTGTTTTTCAACCTCCGCCGGATGAAAAGCCAATTGCAGGCGTTTGAGGACGGCGATCTGTCACAGGAAACGCTTACTAAGATCGCAACCGACCTTGGCGTAGCCGAAAAAGAAGTCATCGAAATGAATCGCCGCATGGCGATGGGTGGCGATACGTCGTTGAATGTGCCAATGCGCGAGGACGGCGATGGCCAGTGGCAGGATTGGCTTGTAGATGTTGAACCGTTGCAAGACGAACGGGTCGCAGAGGCGCAGGAAGCTGATGTCCGCCACGCGATGCTAGCAGAAGCAATGGACGGCCTTAATGATCGCGAGAAGCACATTTTGGTGGAGCGCCGCTTGATCGACGAGCCCAAAACTCTCGAAGAGTTGAGCCAGTTGTACAATGTCAGCCGCGAACGGGTGCGCCAAATAGAGGTGCGCGCATTCGAAAAACTGCAAAAGGCGATGCTGCGGATTGCGGGCGATAAACGTATGCTGACTGCGTATTAAATTGCAGCAACCTACCCAATCCGTTTGTGCTGAGTTGCTGCTGAGGCCGTAAGGCCAAAGTAGTGTATCGAAGCGCCGAGTAAGCACGCAAACCCTTCGATACGGTACCTCGCTCTGCTCGGCACCTACTCAGGAAAAACAGTTCGGGAGTTTTTACAAAACGGGTGACGGCGACGGCTCGGTGCGTTAGCTTTGGGCTATGATCGCACCGCAAAAACCGCCACTCACCCGTTTTTCGCTTTTTCTCCTCAAGCTCGGCTTGTGGTTCATTACAATCAGCCTGCTGTTAGTCTTCCTATTCCGTTTTGTTCCCGTTCCGATCACAGCGACGATGCTGTTCGACGGCAATGGCGCGGAGCGCGATTGGGAGCCACTATCCAACATCTCTCCTAACCTAACCCGAGCGGCAATCGCCGCTGAAGACGGCAAATTCTGTCAGCATAGCGGCTTTGACACCGAGGCCATCGAGAAGGCGATCAAGCGCAACACGCAAGGCGGCCGTATGCGCGGCGGATCAACGATCAGCCAGCAGACCGCAAAGAACGTCTTTCTGTGGCAAGGCAGCGGCTGGACGCGCTATCTTCGCAAAGTTCCAGAGGTGTGGTTCACCTTCCTGATCGAAACATTCTGGGGCAAGCCGCGCATCATTGAAGTGTACCTGAATGTCGCAGAGACTGGCATCGGCACTTACGGTGCAGAGGCGGGAGCGCAGCGCTATTTCAAAAAAAGCGCTGCCAAGCTGACCCGAGCCGAAGCCGCACGCATTGCAGCAATACTGCCCTTGCCCAAAAAACGCGCTGTGAATGGCGCAGGCGGCTTCACCCGCCGCTATGGCAACAGCATCGCTGCACGCATTGCCGTTGTGAAGCGCGACGGTCTGGATAGCTGCATCTATAAATAGGCTAAGCGCGCAAAAGAAAAGGCGCGGGGAAATTACCCCCGCGCCCTTCGTTTTCAGTTGCTTATAAAGGTCAGCTTAGAAGCTAACCTTCACGCCCACACGAATACCATAGAGCGAAGAACGCGTTACCAAATTGATGTTAGGATCACGCACACCCGAATACCGATACTGCGCACAAGTTTGCGTCGGCACTGTGTTGACGACTCCAGCTCCCGGTACGGTTCCGGTCGGTGTTGCAACAGTCAAGCACTGCACCGTTGCGATACCGGCGGTATAGCTGAATGGTACTTGACGCAGCGCGCCCCAATCACTGTCGATCAGGTTCAGCACGTTCTCAATGTCCGCGAACAGCTTAATCTTTGCTCCGCCAACGAACAACGGCAATTCCTGGCTAACATTCAAATCGACCTTGAAGAAATCAGGCGAAGTCTGGCTGTTCTTTGGCAAGATACCGCCGCGGAACTTGTCCAGACCAAAGCGTGTGATGATCGATTCGAAGTTGGCTTGATCTGCGGCAGTTGCGTAGGAAACGCGCGTATCGGTCGCGGTCGGAACGTAAATCAGCGGGTTACCGCTGGTTCCCACTGTGCCGAACACCGGTGAACGTCCGCCGGTCGCATCGATCAAGGTCAAACTGTATGGACGACCCGAACGGTATTCACCGAACAGGTTGAACCGTGTGTCATTGTCGCCAAAGACTTGCGTTTTAAAGCCAACGTTGAACTTCCACTGATCCTTAATCTCGTAGATTGAGCGACCATAAGAGGCACCATTGCTGCCCACCGAGGCGTTGTTTCCGTAAAGCGAACTTGCCGTTGCCGATGTAATCGCGTTGACGTCTTTTACGTCGGTACGGGTGTAGCTACCACCGATATTGAGACCGAAATCCCAACGCTTTTCAAGCCGCAATACACCAATATAAGAACGACCACGTGTGTCATTGGTCATCAGCAAATCTTGGTTGGTACCGGTTTGGCCGGGCATAATATTGAACCGTGGACGCCCGTCCAGCAGCGTTCCGATTTCGACCGAACGAATGTCAGACCAAGTATAGCCTTGCAGAATATTGCCATAAAGGAAGTTTGCACCAAACAACCAACCATCCCCCAATGGGCCAAGGTCAGCATCGTAATCTGCCGACAAAGTCGCGCGCAACTGGCTCGCCAGTTTCAGCTTGGGATCAACCGCGTTAACAGGAGCCGCCGCAAGCGAAAGCGTGTTGGTTGCAAGGAAATTGTTCACTGTTGCCGGGAAGCTCGTCAACGCCATCGTATTAAGCGCATCCGAACAGATCGAGCCGACAACGGTGCACGTCGCATCGCGCAAGATGTTGATCTGGTTTGTAAGCTGACCGGTATTCGAAAAGCTGTTCGACAAGAATACATTCGGCGAACCGCCCGCAAACACGCCAACGCCGCCACGAATGATCAGTCGTTCAGCCGCGTTCCAGTTGAACCCAAAACGGGGTTGTAGGACGCCCTTGCCGGCAAATGTTTCGCGGTTTGAAAAGCCGTGACGTGCCACAAAGTTCGGATTCAATGGCGGACGATCGCCGCTACCCAATAGGTCATAGCGCGCACCGATGGTGACCGTAAGATCATCGGTAACCTGCCAATCATCTTGCAAACCAAATGTGTAGGTTTGCGATGCGAAGTTTGCAGCGCCATCATCAGGGTTGAGGCTTGGTACTGCATTTTGCAGCGTAAGCGAACCACCGCGACGGTTTTGGAAATCGGCGATGGAGTCGAAGTAAACAACGCCAAGGCTGTTTGCGACGAACAGATTGAATGTGCTGAGATCCGTGTAGCCAGCCAGCATTTTGATGCTGTGATCACCGGCCAAAAGAGTGGCGCGGAATTCGGCACCGAAGTTTTCGGTGTTCAGCTCGTTTGCATGGCGGAATTGGTCTGGGCCAAAGATAACGCGCGGTGCACCGGTAGTGCAAGCCGTTGCGCTGCCCACAGAAAGCGCATCGGTGCACACTGCAATTTGACCAAGCGTCTTTTCACCAAACGGGATCTGGCCGCGATTATAGTCGCTATACCGGACGCGGACTTCGGTTGAAAGTTTATCGCTCCAGTTGGAGTTCAGCTGGAAGATCCCCGTGTTCACTTCTTCGGTCAGCTGATAGCCGGTCGAAAACAGTCCAATGGATGGGCCCGTTGTGCTGGTCGAGGTGTTGCGCTGAAAGCTGTTATTACCGACGCTGCGGATATAGGTAACCGCTGCACGGTGATCGTCGCTGATGTTCCAGTCGAGCTTAACCGCCAACTTCTCGTCAGTTTCATCCGCATTACGGATGACACCCAGCGTGTCATAATTATAGACCGATTGGGCGATGCCGCTGACCTGATCGACCATGGCTTGCGTCAGATTGGGGATAGGCGCGGCAAAACCTTGGCCTTGCGGACCGCTGTCAAACGGAAGCGATTCTTCGGTCCGCTCATAAGCGACCATGAAAAACAACTTGTCCTTAACAATAGGTCCCGACAAAACGCCGCCATATTGCTTGGATTTCAACGTCAGATTGACATTGACGCCGCGGGTTGAATCACCGGTCAGGCTGTCATCGGTATACGCGAAGAAAGCACTACCTCTAAACTTGTTTCCGCCCGAGCGAAGCACGACGTTAATCGCGCCGCCCTGGAAGTTGCCGTAGGCAACGTCATATTGGGCAACCATGATAGCGACCTGCTCGTTTGCGTCATATGGCACAGGGCCACGGGT
>JANOTI010000253.1:0-2522 GCA_031416255.1 Sphingomonadales bacterium
CCTATCCGCACCTTCTGAACGATGTGAATATGGTTGTAATTGTGTGCGAAATGACGCTGGCGTCTGCACGCGATGCCATTCGTTTGCTCGCCTGGTTTCGTTCCAATGCGCCGCAATGTAAGACATTAGTGGTCGTGAATAAATCGCATGCGGCGGCAACCGAAGTGACTCGCAAGGATTTCGAAACTTCGATCGAACGCGCGCTCGACCTTGTTTTGCCATTCGATAGTAAAGCCACAATCCAAGCAGCTCGAACTGGCAAGCCGGTCGTCGAAGGTGCAAAAAGCAGCAAAGTATCCGCCGGTATCGTATCACTTGTGGATATGATCAACGACGCGACAACGGTCGAAAACACGACCGATGGCGATGCTAAGGGCGCAAAAAAGAAAAAGGGCTCCATGCTTGGCGGTTTGGGATCGATGCTCAGCAAGAAAAAGAAATAATTGGTGGGCCGCCGGTCTTTGGCGGCCACCATAAATTCGGGACAGGCAGCTAATGACGCAATTTGCTATAATCGCTTTGGGAGCTTTCTTGACTCTCGGTCTGCTTGCCTTTGTGCTGTTGAGCCCGGCAGGAGGCACTACAGCAAAGCGCCTTAATGGGTTTCGTGCGCGCTATTCGGATAGCGACACGTCTCAAGTTGAGCAGCAAATGCGAAAAGCCATCGCTGCGCGGCGACCGCTAAACCTTACAGCTGGCCATCAGATGTCAAAGAAAGACCGTTTACGTCTGCGGTTGCAGCAAACGGGTAAGAAATGGACTCTTAAGCAATATGGAAATGTTTCGGCAGGGATTTTTACAGTTGCAGCCGCACTGTTGCTTATAAAAGGCGCGCCCTTGTATTTGGCCGCCGTCTTTGGATCATTTTTGGCGATCGCATTGCCTCATTACCTTGTTGGTTTTTTCATCAAAAGACGGGTAAACAATTTCACGAAAAACTTTCCGGATGCAATTGAGCTTCTTGTTCGCGGATTAAAATCCGGCTTGCCGGTCAGCGAAACGCTTGGCGTTGTTGCAAAGGAAATTCCTGGTTCCGTTGGCGAAGAATTCAAAATGGTCACGGAAAAAATCAAAATCGGTAAAACGATGGAAGATTCTTTGCAAGAAACCGCAGACCGAATGGGTACAGCCGAATTTCAGTTTTTCGTAATTACTCTGGCGATTCAGCGGGAAACTGGCGGCAACCTTGCCGAAACGCTCAGCAACCTTGCCGATGTGCTGCGCAAACGTGCGCAGATGAAACTGAAAATCCGTGCGATGTCATCGGAATCGAAAGCCTCTGCCTATATCGTTGGATCCTTGCCCTTCTTCGTATTTACGATGGTCTGGTGGGTGAACCCCGAATATCTGGCCGGCTTTTTCTACGAACCGCGTTTGATGATCGCCGGCATTGGCGGCGCAATCTGGATGAGCTTGGGCGTGTTTATTATGGCCAAAATGGTCAGCTTTGAAATTTAATAGGGGCAGTGTGACATGATCTTGGCAGGAGCTCCCATAGACCCCAGCTTTCTAGGCTTTGACGTTTACACGGTTGGCACCATTTTGCTCGCTGTCGCCACGGCAACGTCCTTATTGGCGCTTTACGGTGCTGTAAAAATGAAAGACCCGATGTCCAAACGCGTGAAAGCATTGGTCGATCGGCGCGAACAGTTAAAAGCCGGCATCACCGCATCAACGTCGAAAAAACGAGCCAAGCTCGTTCGCAATACCAATACGACCGATCAGGTCCGTAACTGGCTTTCGTCGATGAAAGTCCTGCAAGAAGGACAGATCAAAGAGGTGCAGCAGAAACTGGCGCAGGCCGGAATCCGGCGCAAAGAGCTAGCTGTTATCATCATTTTTGGTCGATTGGTTGGTCCCATTATCCTGGGTGGTGCTCTTGGTATATGGATTTATGCCATGGGTGGCCTTGCCGATTACACACCGTTTAAAAAGTTTGGCGTTTTCGCTGGCGGTACAATTTTGGGCTATAAGGCCGGCGATATCTATCTGAACAACCTGATCAAAAAACGGTCGGATGAAATCCGCAAAGGGCTTCCCGATGCACTCGATTTGCTTGTGATTTGCGCCGAGGCTGGACTTACCGTCGATTCTGCATTCAACCGAGTGGCTAAGGAATTGGGCCGCGGTTATCCCGAGCTTGGAGACGAGTTTGCCCTCACTGCTATCGAATTAGGCTTTCTGACTGAACGGCGTATGGCCTTTGAAAACTTGGCCTATCGGGTCGCCCTCGATGCAGTACGCGGAGTGGTCACTACCATGATCCAAACCGAGAAATATGGTACGCCATTAGCCTCGGCTCTGCGTGTTTTGTCAGCGGAGTTCCGCAATGATCGTATGATGCGCGCCGAGGAAAAGGCCGCACGCCTTCCCGCGATTATGACTGTGCCGCTGATTCTTTTCATTCTGCCTACGCTGTTCATCGTTATTCTGGGCCCGGCAGCCTGCTCAATCAGCGACGCTTTCGCTAAATAGAAAGCGGTTTGAACCGCAAAAAGTCGTGGCGGCTAGATCAAGCGGCC
>JANOTI010000254.1:0-1689 GCA_031416255.1 Sphingomonadales bacterium
ATGGAAAAGGCGCTTGCCGAGGCATCGGGCCTTGGCTGGCAGGGCAAACACACCAATGTTGTCAGTCGAGACCATGGCAGTTGGCTGTTTCTCGGCGCGATTTATACGACGCTAGAATTGAGCCCAGATAGTGCAGGCGAAGACCGCTGCGGCAGTTGCAATGCTTGCCAAGTCGCTTGCCCGACCGATGCGTTTCCTGCGCCCTACCGGCTCGATGCGCGGCGCTGCATCTCGTATCTGACCATCGAGCATAAGGGCCATATCCCGCTCGAATTGCGGCGCGGCATTGGCAATCACATTTACGGCTGCGATGATTGTCTGTCGGCCTGTCCGTGGAACAAATTTGCGCAAGGCGCTGCGGCTAACAAAGCGTTTCTGCCGAAAGCCGAACTGGTCGCGCCGCGGATTGCCGATTTACTGACACTTGACGATGCCGCGTTTCGGGCTTTGTTTTCCGGCTCACCGATCAAGCGCACTGGGCGTGATCGCTTTGTTCGCAATGTGGCGATAGCGGCGGGGAATAGCGGCGATGTCGCAATGGTTGTGCCGTTACAAGCACTGCAGGCTGATGAGAGCGAATTGGTGCGCGAGGCGGCCCGATGGGCTTTGGAAGAACTCAGCGCTGCGACAGTGCGTTGACGCAAGCGGCACGATCAACCTCGGCCCCGTCGCTGCGGCGGGCGTCGATATGGGTTACAATCTCGGCACCGTTTTTTCCATCAGGATACAGATAGGCGTCAAGGATGCAGGGTTTTCCGGAAAATTGCAGCTTGCGGCCGTAGACTTCGACCACATCAATGCGCGGTTCGCCAAACATGCGTTTCAATTCCGCAACATTTTTGCCCATCACATCGCCCAGCCCACGCTTGTCGAGTGTGGCCGGACGCGCTGGCAAATCCGTCGCCGGACGATCAATCGGAATAGGCGTCTTTTTCGGCTTCTTGGCGCTAATGTCCGTCACACCACAGGCGGCAAGTACAAGCACCAATCCAGCCAATGTCAGTCTGCGCATATTCATATCTTCCCGGTTTTATCATGCGCGACATGAACCGCCGCTGCCGTAGCCAGGACCGGCACAAAAAACTGGAATACGGGGATCAGCATTGCGGCCACACTTCCCAAGCCCAAAACAAAGCGCCGGATTGCCCCAATTTCCGCACGCATCGGGCCGTGCCGTGCAACCAGCATATCCTCCAGATCGCGCCCCAGCAAATAGCCGTTGAGCGCCAGAAAGGCGAGCGGTGTGCCGACGCCGCTAACCAGCAGCAACAAATAGACCGGGATCATCAACAGATTATAGCCAACCGCCCGACCGATAGAACGCAGCCCCATTTGTGCGGCTTTGGCAAAGCTGGGCCTTTGTCCTTGTGCAGCGTAAAACGGATAATGTTCGTCCTCAACCGCATCGATAATGTCATCAGCAAAGACCCAGGTGAAGGCAATCGCCAGACTGCGGAACAATATCCAGCCCGAAAAAGCGAGCACCACCAATGCTGCCGCCGCCCCCAACATGCCGTCATCATTGGGTAGATAATAAGCAAACGCCGCGTCAATCGCATACCAAAGTACCACGCCGAGTACGACAAACGCCGCGAGCGTAAGCCCGATGACTTTGGCAAGCACCAGCATCACACGCTTGTCGGACAGGCTAGCAAAGGCAAGGGATATAGCACGCAACATTACACTGTA
>JANOTI010000255.1:0-4140 GCA_031416255.1 Sphingomonadales bacterium
CCGATTTCGTCAGTGCCGCCAAAGCGGTTTTTGTTGGCGCGCAGGATGCGGTATTGGTGGCTGCGCTCGCCCTCAAACGCCAGCACGGTATCGACCATATGTTCCAGAACGCGTGGGCCAGCTATACTGCCGTCTTTGGTCACATGCCCCACGAGCATCAAGGCTGTGCCGCGTTCTTTGGCAAACCGAATCAGTTCCTGCGCCGAAGCGCGCACCTGGCTGACGGTGCCCGGCGCACCTTCGATCTGGTCGCTGTGCATTGTTTGGATCGAGTCGATCACCACCAACGCAGGCGGCTTGCTTTGTCCCAAAGTCGTCAGAATATCGCGTACTGATGTCGCCGCGGCCAACTGCACCGGCGCATCGCCAAGGCCCAACCGCCGCGCCCGTAAGCGCACCTGATCGACCGCCTCTTCCCCAGAAATATAGGCTACGTCCAACCCGCGCCGCGCCAGATTAGCGGCAGCTTGTAGTAATAAGGTGGACTTCCCAATCCCCGGATCACCGCCGAGCAACGTCGCAGACCCAGCAACCAGTCCGCCGCCCAAGGCACGGTCAAACTCCGCGATGCCGGTCGATGCACGGTCTGGCAGCTTAATATCGCTATCGAGTCCCGCCAGCACCATCGCCCGCCCGCCCGACTGCAAATGGTGCTTCATTTCGAAAACGGTCACGCCTGCCTCCTCGATCAGCGTGTTCCATGCACTGCAATCTTCACACTGCCCCTGCCAACGGGACGCAACACTCCCGCATTCTTGACAGACATAGCGTTTTTTGGGCTTGGCCATGGTTTTCAATAACTAGAACATAGCACGAACGCAAGGGGCCATTTGGCACGATGGAACAACGACTATCGTCGCGCGTTTTAGTATTTCACAAGGAGAAGAAAAATGGGACGTACAGTTGGCATCAGCATAGGCGGATTGATTTTGTTGGTTATTGTTGTGGCGTTTATTTTCTAAAATAAGCGCCCTTCAATTCCTGAAGCTAGGATCAATCCGGTCCAGTTTTCGCAACAATGCAGGCCAAGCCAGTGCCTGTGACACCATTGCCATACCTTTGGCGGGCGTCTGGCCTTGGACCTTTTCTGGCGTACCTTGCGGCGGATTATACAACCGGTCATAACCCGCGCTGAGCATTTTCACCTGCGCATCACAGGCGCGTTCAAGGAAATACAGCCGCAGGAAACAATCCGCCACTGTCTCACCCACCGCCAGCGTGCCGTGGTTGCGCAGGATCATCGCATGCTTTTCGCCCAAATCGGCAACCAGCCGCTCGCGTTCTTCAAGGTCCGTCGCGATGCCCTCATATTCGTGATAGGCAACATTGTGCAGCGCGATCATCGCGGTTTGCGTGTGCGGCAACAGCCCAAATTCCATTGCGCTGACTGCTTGTCCGGCCGATGTATGCAAATGCATAACAGCGCCCGCATCGTCGCGCGCCATGTGGATGGCGGAGTGGATGGTAAAGCCCGCCGGATTCACCGGATGCGACGTTGGCACCACAGGCTGCCCTTCAACGTCGATCTTTACGAGCGACGAGGCAGTAATTTCCTCGAACATCATGTCATAGGGGTTAATCAGGAAATGATGCTCCGGCCCCGGAATGCGCGCCGACAGATGCGTGAAGATGATGTCATCCCAGCCATAAAGCGCGACCAACCGGTAAGCCGCGGCAAGATCAACGCGGATCGCCCATTCCGCATCGGATACGGCAGCGCGGATGTGATCGTCATTTGCGGGTTTTGCTGCAGTGGCCATGATGTTGCTCTCCTCGCGATTTGTTATGCCATGCATAGTGCATCAACGCACCGGAGTCTGTCAAAAACGCTAGGGCAGAGCACGCCTCACCCCCCACAAGCCGCAAACAAGCCCAACGTCCGCTCCCGTGCTAGTTCTGAACTTTCCTCGTGATAATCCTTGCGCCGGTCGCTGTTGAAGCCATGATTGGCATCGTAAACGAAAATCTGCGCGGTCGGGTGTGCCTTGGCGATCAGCGCCGCAACACCCTCCATCGGGATGCTCGCGTCATAGCGTCCGAAATGCGCGATGGTGGCGCAGCGTGGGGCGTCATCGGCAAACATCGTCGGGATCAGGCTGCCGTAATAGCTGCTGGCCGCTGCCAAATCCGGGCTGATCTGCGCCGTACGCCATGTGACCGAGCCGCCATAGCAATAGCCGGTCATGAACACCGGGCCTTTTGATTTCAGCGCGTCAATGCAGGTCTGCGCATCGGCCAGCGATTGTTCAAACGGGTGGATTTTGCGCGCCAACTCCACGGCGCGGTCAAACTCTGGGCCGGTATAGTCGCATTCAAACCCGGGATGCTCGCGGTCGAACAAGGCAGGCGCGAGGACTTCATAACCATCGGCGGCGTATTCGTCGCACAATTCGCGAATATGATCGGTCACGCCAAAAATTTCTTGGATCAGCACCAACCCGCCTTTGCGTTCACCCGCTGGCTCAGCGTGATAGACAGCGATCTCTGCACCGTCGGACATTATCATGGTGATCATTTTGCTCATCGCTGTTCCTAAATCCCTTTTGTTGCTTCGTGGCTTTGTGTGAGATATTTTTTTGTATCACACAAAGCCATGAAGCAACAAAAAGGCTGAGTGACTGCAATGACAGTGCTGCTAAACTTTGGGATATTTGGTGCTTTGGGTGACATATAATTAGCTCACCCAAAGCACCAAAGACACCAAAGGGTTTGGAAGGCACTGCGCGTAACCGACTCCCATCTTGCATCGCAGCAAAAGCCCTGCTAGGCGCGCCTCGACTTTGCAGAAACCTCGTGTTTCGGCGGCTTTAGTCACACACAAATTCCAGTCTGTTTTTAAGGACCCAAACGCGTGGATAATTCCAGCGGCAATCAAGCTAATGTGCAGGCCAGCCTTGCCGGACGCTATGCCACCGCCCTGTTTGAACTAGCACGCGAATCGAAAGCGGTTGCCGCTGTCGAGGCGAGCCTTGGCACTGTGCAAAAGGCTCTTGCCGATTCGGCAGATTTTGCCTCGCTGACTACGAATGCCGCTGTTTCGCGTGATGACGCCAAAAAGGCTGTCGCTGCAATCGCCAAGGCGATGAAGCTCGACGCGCTGACCGCAAAAACCTTGGGCGTCCTTGCCGACAACCGCCGCCTTGCCGAAACCGGCTCCGTTGCCAAAGCATTCGCTGCGCTGGCCGCCGCCGACCGTGGCGAAATAACCGCTGACGTTACCTCGGCACACGCCTTGAGTGTTGCACAGACAAAAGCGATTGCCGCCAAGTTGAAAGCCCGCGTCGGTCGCGACGTTGCCATCAACGCCAAAATTGATCCCTCGATCCTCGGCGGCCTGACCGTCCGGATCGGAAGCACCCTGATCGACAACTCGATCAAAACCCGTTTGAACACTCTCGCAACCGCGATGAAAGGCTAAGAGCAAAACCATGGATATCCGCGCCGCAGAAATTTCAAAGGTCATTAAGGACCAGATCGCCAATTTCGGCACCGAAGCCAAGGTTTCGGAAGTCGGCACTGTATTGTCAGTCGGTGACGGTATTGCCCGTATCCACGGCCTAGACAATGTGCAGGCTGGCGAAATGATCGAATTTGCCAATGGCATTAAAGGCATGGCGCTGAACCTTGAAGCGGACAATGTCGGCGCGGTTATCTTTGGCTCTGACGCCGAGATTAAAGAAGGCGACGTTGTTAAGCGCACTGGTACCATCGTGGACGTTCCCATCGGTAAGGAACTGCTCGGTCGCGTTGTTGACGGCCTTGGCAACCCAATCGACGGCAAAGGTCCACTGAAAACCACACAGCGCGGCCGCGTTGAAGTGAAGGCCCCTGGCATCATCCCGCGCACTTCGGTGAATGAGCCTGTTCAGACCGGCCTGAAAGCGCTCGACGCGCTTGTGCCTGTTGGCCGTGGGCAGCGCGAACTGATCATCGGTGACCGTCAGACGGGCAAAACCGCTGTCGCCATCGACACCTTCATTAACCAGAAGGAAGCGAACAAGGGCAAGGACGAGTCAAAGAAGCTGTATTGCATCTATGTCGCTGTCGGCCAAAAGCGTTCCACAGTCGCCCAGATCGTCCGCGCATTGGAAGAACAAGGCGCGATGGAATATTCCATCGTTATCGCCGCAACGGCGTCCG
>JANOTI010000256.1:0-1924 GCA_031416255.1 Sphingomonadales bacterium
GCATCCTGTACTACCCCGCGTGTTGACATAGCGTTAGCTACGGCTTTGGAAATGACTGATTGTCCGCCTGCAAACTCATAGAGGCGCCTTGCCTCCTCCATCTGCCGAAATATTCGCTGGCTAGCCGTTTCTGGAAATTGCGTCATTTCCGCTCCCTTTCGGGAGCCAAATAGCGCATCGAAAACAAAATGTCAATATTTGATCCCGAAAGGGTTCAAATATCTCAACCCTATCGCTCGTGAGTTATTTTGCTCCCGAACAGGAACAAAATAACTCACCCCATAAACCCGAACAAATGCCCCGCCACTTTGCGCATCTGAATTTCCTCCGCGCCTTCGGTAATGCGATAGCGGCGGTGGTGGCGATAGATGTGTTCGAACGGCTTGTGCCGGGAATAGCCCATGCCGCCATGGACCTGCATGGCAAAGTCGGCGGCGTTGCAGACGAGGCGGTTGGCTTTGTAATTGCACATGCTGACCTTGTCGGAAAGGCGGACGGCAACCTCTGGCTTCGTCATCGTGTCCATTTCGGCAGCGGTTTTGTAAATTAACAACCGCAGCATTTCGGCATCGGTTTGCAGTTCGACAAGCGGAAATTGGATGCCTTGATTGACCGCCAGCGGATTGCCAAACGGTTTGCGTTCGCGGGCATATTTGACGCTTTCATCGATGCAGTATTGCGCCGCGCCCAGCGAGCTTGCCGCCTGACGGATGCGGTTTTCGTGGACGAAATGCTGCGCGACTGCCAGACCATTGTCGAGCTCGCCAAGGATCGCGCTTTCCGGAACCCAGACGTCAGTATATTTCACTTTGGGATGGTCGGTGGGCATGTTGAATGTCCACATATATTCGCCTATTTCAAAACCCGGCGCGTCGCTTGGCACAACAAAACAAGTGATGCCACGCGCTTTGCCGTTGTCGCCATTGGTGCGGGCAAAGGTCATAACATGGCTGGTATAGGGCAGCCCTGTCGTCCACATTTTGTTGCCGTTGATAAGGTATCCCGCCACGCCGTCGCGGACTTCCGGCACAGCACGCGTATCCATATGCGTTGCGTCACTGCCGTGATATTCCTCGGTCAATCCGAAACTCCAGCCCATTTTGCCTTCGAGCATGAGTGGGATGAAATCGCGTTTCTGCTGCGCAGTGCCAAAATCGCGGAGCATCAGCACTTGCACCAGATTGCCCACAATGCTGCTCTCGTTCTGGAGGTCATTGTGTAGGCCAAGGCCTTTGTGCGCCAGATGGTGGCGGATCACCGCCATCGACAGGTTCGATCCATCCTGTCCGCCAAATTCAGCGGGAATGGCATAACGATAATGCCCAGCCTTGTCGGCGACACGTCGCATTTCTGCAAGCAACGCCCACCAATCGGCGCGGGGTAGCCCATCATTATCCCAATCGGTGCGCGCATTTTCGCGGCGATGGTCAAAGAAACGGATGTTGTCGTCGCGGTTCTCGATCGGCTTGATTTCGCGCTCAATGAAATCGTCCAGCACCGCCAGATAATCGTTAATATCCTTGGGGATTTCAAACAGCACGCTATTTCTCCTCTGACCAGAGGCCAGCGTGGCAAAGCGCGGCGCGATATTCAAGCGCGATTTAAGTGTGCGATTAAAACCTCACAGTGTTTTGATGATCGCGGAGAAATCTGCGCCGCCCTGCCCTGCTTCGTCAAACGCCGCGTAAAGCTCCGCCGCGCGTTTTCCCATCGGTGTGTTTGCGCCAGTGGAAGCCGCCGCTTCCATCGCCAGCTTCAAATCCTTCAACATCAACGCCGTCGCAAAGCCGCCCTGATAGTCATTGTCCGCTGGCGAAATCGGCCCGACACCGGGGACCGGGCAATAGCTGGTCATCGACCAATTCTGACCCGACGACACCGAGCTGATGTCGTAGAATTTCTGCAAATCCAGCCCCAGTTTTTC
>JANOTI010000257.1:0-6607 GCA_031416255.1 Sphingomonadales bacterium
AAGCCACTAGGTCAGCGGGTCTTATTCGCTACGCTGAACGGCGCGCCGATTGATGACGCAAAAAACTATCGTGTTGCCGTTAGCGACTTCCTTTCTAATGGCGGCGACCTGTTTGCAGGGTTTGCCGCAGGAACCAACCCGACCGTTGGGCCGATCGATCTGGATGCATTCATCGCTTTTGTAGGACGGGCCGGTATGACCGCATTACCAGCACTCGACCGCATAGAAAACCTGACACCCCAATAAGTTAGCGGGTCGCGGTTGCGGCAACTATCTGCCGTCCATCATCGGCGAAAGCCGCAAGTTCAATCCCGCTTGCGGTTTGGCGCATCACCAGATGCAAGGCCTCGCCACACATCGCTGGCGACGTTCCACGAAACGCAAAAGTCTTTAAGCAGTTATCGCCAAATTGCCGCTGCGCAAGATCGAGCAACAAAGTCGCCGTCAGCGGTCCATGAACGACCAGCCCGCGATAGCGTTCTTCGTCACGCGCATAGGGCAGATCATAATGGATGCGGTGGCTGTTAAAGGTCAGCGCGGAATATCGGAAAAGCAAAGGTTCGGTCGGGATGAGTTCGCGGTGCGAATCCCAATCGTTCAGCATGAATTTAGCTTCGCTCAGTTCCTGTGGCGATAAGGGAGCTTCGGGCGCAGCGGCAGCGCGATACACGAGCGACTGCGTTTCTCGAACCGCAACACCCATGGAGTCAGCCGTTTCATGCGCAACATCGACAAACACCAATTGGCCAGAGCCACCGGTTTTTTCTGTAATTGACGCAATCCGCGAGGTGCGGACAACAGCGTCGCCAGCATGCAGCGGCATCACAAATTCCACTTTGCTCGACGCCCACATGCGGCGGGGCAGTGGTACCGGCGGCATTAAGCTATCGCGGTTTTCATCGCGCAACGGGTGACCGTCTGGTCCCAAACGCGCTGTCGATGCATCGGGGAGTGCAAGACACCAATGATACCCTTGTGGCACTGCGCCAGCATCAGGCGCGGAACGATCAAGCATCGCCAACCAGCGGCCAAATGCTGCCGGATCGACGCGGTCCGCGCGCTGTTCCTCACGCCCGATCCAGTCTTGCCACTCACTCATAATCAAGCGCGTTCAAAAATCGCAGCGATACCCTGCCCGCCACCGATGCACATGGTTTCAAGACCATAGCGCGCCTCTCGCCGCTGCATCTCGCGCGTCAAATTAGCCAAGATGCGTCCCCCTGTTGCGCCAATCGGATGGCCGAGTGATATGCCGGAACCGTTGACGTTGAGCATATCCATCCGGCTGTCGTTGTCCGACCAGCCCCAGCCTTTTAGGCAAGACAGAACCTGCGGCGCAAAGGCCTCATTCAATTCAACCACGCCGATGTCATTCCAGCCAAGGCCGTTGCGGGCGAACAGGCGTTCCGTGGCAGGAACCGGGCCGATGCCCATACGCGAAGGGTCGCAGCCTGCTGCGGCCCAGCTGTGAAAATAGGCGATGGGTTCAAGGCCCAATTCTTCCAATTTATCCTCGGCAACCACCAAACAAGCGGCCGCAGCATCGTTCTGCTGGCTGGCATTCCCTGCTGTCACCACGCCTTTTTCCAAGGCTCGCAGCGCACCAAGCGATTCGAGCGTGGCGTCGGCACGATAGCCTTCGTCATGTGCAAAGATAAGCGGATCGCCTTTGCGTTGCAGCACAGCAACCGGAACCAGTTCATCATCAAACACGCCGTTAGCCCAGGCCTTAGCAGCATTCTGATGGCTGCGCATCGCATAGGCGTCGCAGGCCTCGCGGGTGATGCCATAATCCTTAGCAAGGTTTTCGGCAGTCTCAATCATCCCTGAAATCACGCCATAACGTTCAACCGGTTGCGACATTACGCGGCCACGAGTCAGCCGGTCATGCAGTGTCAAATTGCCTGCGCGCACGCCTTTGCGCAGTTCGGTGGTGTAATGCTCGACATTCGACATGCTCTCGCATCCGCCTGCGATCACTATATCCGACACACCGGTCTGCACCATCATGGCTGCGTTGACGATGGCTTGCAGGCCAGAGCCGCAACGGCGGTCGAGTTGGTAGCCCGGGACCGATTCCGGAAAGCCTGCTAGCAACCACGACCAATGCGAAATACAAGGCGCTTCGCCATTGCCATAGCCTTGCGCAAAGATGACATCATCGACCCGCGCAGGATCGATTTTGGTGCGTTCGATCAGAGCTTTCAAGATGACAGCGCCCAATTCGCCTGCGGTCATCGAAGACAGCGCACCGCCGAATTTCCCAACAGCGGTGCGGATGGGCGCTACAATCGCAGCGCGCCTCACCACACAGCTCCTTCGCGTTCAAATTCGCGCAGCAAATGCTTGGCGATCTGCAGCTGCATAATCTGGCTGGTCCCTTCGTAAATACGCAAGATGCGGGCATCACGGAAGAAACGCTCGGCGGGGTATTCAGCCAGATAGCCAGCACCACCGTATATCTGCACGCAACGGTCCGCAACACGGCCACAGGTTTCGGTGCCGAACAGTTTCGCCGCCGCAGCTTTGCGCAAAATCACTTCGCCCCGGTCCGCCCGCGCGCTGGCATCGGCGATCATACATTCGGCGGCGTAAAGCTCCGCCTCACTGTCCGCCAGCATCGCTTGGATCAGTTGAAAATTGGAAATCGCCTCGCCAAAGGCTTTGCGTTCGGTCGCATAGCGGATCGCGGTATCAAGGATGCGTCGCCCCATACCGACGCCCATCGCACCGACCGACAAACGTCCATTATCAAGGCTTTGCATCGCGATTTGAAACCCGCGCCCCTCTTCGCCGCCCACCAAAGCGTCGCCCGGAATATACACATCCTCCATCACGATATCAGCGATATGCGCGCCTGCCTGCCCCATTTTCTTGTCGGGCTTACCAATGCTGATCCCCGCCGTTTCCATATCGACGATGAAGCACGAAACATGCGCGTTTTTGGGCAGCGCCTCTTTCGACGTGCGCGCCATAATCAGGCCGATTTTGGCGGATGGCGAGTTGGTGATGTAGCGCTTTGTGCCGTTCAACTTATACCCATTGCCATCGCGCACAGCCATCGTCTGCATCGCGGCACTGTCCGACCCACTGCCGGGTTCGGTTAGACCAAAACAGGCGATCTCGCCGCTGGCGATGCGCGGCAGCCACTGCGCCTTTTGTTCCGCCGTACCGAAATTCTTGATCGCAGATCCCGTCATGCCGACGTTGATCGACATTGTGCTGCGATACGCAGGCGCTGCATAGCTGATCTGTTTCACCGTCTCGATATACTGGCTGATACTCATCCCTGCACCGCCATATTCTTCAGGAATGGTGATACCAAACAACCCCATCTCGCGCATTTCAGTCAGAATTTCGTCGGGGATGCGGTCATTGGCGATCATGTCTTCCTCGGCCGGAATCAAACGCTCACGCACATAGCGTCGTAATTGTTCGATAAAGGCGTCGAAGATTTCGGGGTCCATGCCTGCGTTGCTCATCAATCGTTTCCTTAAATCCGTTGGCCATCACGAGCGATCACCATATCCTCGCGGTTCACATCAAAATCGCGCGCATCATGCCGTTCGCGCAATTGCGTTTCTGGCCTGCCAAAGGTGCGGTTGACCATCCGCCCACGCTTCACCGCATCGCGTGATCCCACCAGATCCACCCAGCGTTGCAGGTTGGTATATTCATGCACCGACAGAAATTCCTGCGCCGCATAGGCCTCGCGCGCAATCGCGCCGTACCAGGGCCAAATCGCAATATCGGCAATCGTGTAGTCGCCGCCAACAATGTACTCGTTTTTTGCCAGATGCGTATCGAGAACGTGCAATTGCCGCTTTGCCTCCATTGCATAACGATCAATCGGATACTGCATCTTGAACGGCGCATACGCGTAAAAATGGCCAAAGCCGCCGCCGATGAAGGGCGCGCTGCCCATTTGCCACATCAGCCAGTTCATCGTCTCGGCGCGTTTGTGAAGGTCAATCGGATAAAACGCACCAAATTTTTCGGCGAGGTACACCAGCATCGATCCGCTTTCGAACAACCGCACAGGCGGCTCCACAGAATGATCCATCATCGCCGGAATTTTGCTGTTCGGATTGACGCCCACAAAGCCGCTTGAGAATTGATCGCCCGCGCCGATGTTAATCATCCACGCATCGTATTCCGCTCCGGCATGGCCCAATGCCAGAAGCTCTTCGAGCATGATTGTCACTTTGACGCCGTTGGGCGTACCAAGCGAATAGAGCTGAAACGGATGCTTGCCGACAGGCAAATCCTTGTCATGCGTCGCACCGGAAATCGGCCGGTTGATATTGGCAAATTGCCCACCGCTGGGCTTATCCCACGTCCACACAACAGGCGGAACATAGTCTGGAGGCTGGTTACTGGGTGTGTCGCTATCGTCGGTCATGCTGCCACTCTCCTACATCGCCTTTACAGTGCGGGTTTTGGAGGGGATTCGCAACATCGTTACGGAATGCAGGGCGTTGTTTAGGCTTTCTTTCCCTGCGCAACGACATACCATTCAACAGAGCCTTTGCGGCTGGCGGGCGGCTTGGCATGTTTGACCGTCGTGAAATTGTTTTTCAGGATCGCCAGCAATTCTGGGTTGGTGCCACCCGCAAAGGCCTTTGCGACAAAATCACCGCCGGGCAACAATACCTCAATTGCAAACTCCACAGCCGCCTCAACCAGCCCCATCGTCCGCAAATGGTCAGTTTGTTTGTGCCCGACTGTGTTGGCCGCCATGTCGGATACGATAAGGTCAGGCATAGACCCCAGAGCATCAAGCAACGCAGCCGGTGCCGCATCATCCATGAAATCCATTTCGAACAACGTTACGCCTTCGATGGAATCAACCGGCAGCAAATCGATGCCTGCCACTTTTGCTTTCGGCAACCGTTTGCGGACGACTTGTGCCCAACCGCCCGGCGCGACGCCCAAATCAAGGACAGCCTTTTTTCCTTTCAAAAAGCCAAATTTCTCGTCCAACTCGATCAGCTTATAGGCTGCTCTGCTTCGATAGCCTTCGGCATGCGCTCGTTTGACATAAGGATCGTTCAACTGCCGTTCGAGCCAGCGGGTTGATTGAGGCGAGCGTTTACGGGCGGTTTTCACCCGCTGCTTGCCTTTGATACTCCGCCCTGACTGATTGCCTGTAAAACCTGAATCCGTCATCGCCTATTGCGCCTTTTTGCTTCGCTTGCCATCAAAGCACGCAATATTCCCTCGCGGATGCCGCGATCTGCAACGCCCAATCGTTCCCCGGGCCACATGTCGAAAATGCTTTCCAAAATTGCACAGCCTGCCACCACCAGATCAGCGCGTTCTGTGCCGATAGTCGGAAACTTGGCGCGCCCCGATGGCGGCGATGTGGCAAGGATATGGCTGATATCGCGCAACGCCTGTGACGGCAAATGCAGCCCATCGATCTTGCGCCGTTCATAGGTTTGCAATTCCAGATAAACGCTGGCCAAAGTCGTTACCGTTCCCGACGTTCCCAGCAATCGATGATCGCCACTGTCGCGCGGCAACCGAGCCGCAAAATCGGCAAAGGCGTCGGAGACTTTCTTGCGCATTGCCGCGTAGGATGACGCCCGTGCCTCGGCATCTTCCTCATCATGCGGCTCGCTTTCGGTTAGCGATACGACGCCCCATGGAACACTAACCCAGTCGAGAATTTCTGGCACGACGCCATCAGTGGACACCAGCACCACCTCGGTTGAGCCCCCACCGATGTCGAATATCAACGCCGGTCCATCGCCAGCCTCCAGCAAAGCATGGCAACCCATTACCGCAAGCCGGGCTTCCTCTTTCGGACTTATAACATCCAGGACAATACCCGTCTCGCGCTTTACCCGCTCGATAAAATGGGCGCCGTTGACGGCCTGACGACAAGCCTCGGTCGCAACTGAGCGGGCAAGAACAACATTACGCCGTTTCAATTTTTCGGCACAGACTGTTAGCGCTTCAATCGCGCGATCCATTGCCTCTTCGCTAATTTTGCCAGTACTGTTTAGCCCTTCGCCAAGCCGAACAACCCGCGAAAAAGCATCGACGACGGTAAAGCCCTCGTTCGCAGCGCGCGCAATAAGCAGACGGCAATTGTTCGTTCCAAGGTCAAGCGCGGCATAAGCGGTTTTGCCAAGCCAACCATTGCGAACAACTGGCGTCTCGGGTTGAGATGATGCAGGCGGCGCGAGCAGTTCTGCTGAAAGATTGCCGTTGGTAGCAGCTGTGCTATCGCACAAGCCTCCAATCGCGGCCGCTCCGGTGTCTTTACGGCGATTAGGAGCTTTAGCCTTCTTACCCCTATTTCGGCCGTTACGATTGCCACCGTTTCGCGGCGATGGTGCGATGCCCTCGCCCATGGCCGTACTCAATCTCTTATTTTCTATCTGGCTTCGGGAAATCCGCCCAGTGCTTGAATACGTCACTAATCCAAAGCTGTTAATTATTCAAGGAACTAGCAATAAGTCTAAAATGATTGCGGCAGAGCCGATTGACAGCCGCCAAACGTACACCTAATGCGCCGCACACATTCCCCGGTCGTCTAACGGTAAGACTACGGACTCTGACTCCGTCTATTGAGGTTCGAATCCTTACCGGGGAACCA
>JANOTI010000258.1:0-2168 GCA_031416255.1 Sphingomonadales bacterium
CGAAATGCCTATTTCCGCGTCAATTATCCCGCATGGGCAGCTGGCAGCTGGCCCGGCCTCACAGGACTTGGCAGCACCGCTACCCGGTATGAAGTGTATAACTGGGAAATAGAAAATCGCGACACCGTTGTTGGCGGCCAAACCGTGTTGGGCACGCGCAATCCCTACGGCAATGGGGCTAACCAGCCACGCGACTATGATAAGCCTGTTTGCTCTCCAACTGCAGGCTATGGCAGTGGCCATGTTCCCGGTGGAACAAATGTTGATCGGCGGCGGCTTTCGGTTGCGGTTATCAATTGCACCGCCAACGGCGTGAATGGTGCCGCCGATAATGTCCCGGTTTTGAAGTGGCTCGAGGTGTTTCTGGTCGAACCGTCGATCAACCGTGCGCGGACTTCGCGCGGTGAAATCTATGTCGAAGTGATCGAAGAAACAACCACGGCCGGCGGCGGCGGATCGGCGGGACAAGTTGTTCGTCGTGATGTGCCGTATATTGTACGCTGATGATGGGCTTTTTTCGCACTTTCCTGAAAAATGAAACTGGTGTTGCTGGCGCTGAAATGGCGCTGATGGTGCCGTTGCTGATGACGATCATGTTCGGCTCGTTCGAACTCGGCCATTATTTCTGGACCGAGCATAAACTGATCAAAAGCGTGCGCGATGCTGCACGCTTCGCTGCGCGCCAACCGGGTCTTTATTCGCCTGATTGCGTTGCAGGTGTTGTTACCGCTGTACCGGCTCCAGACATCGACAAAGTCGCGAGATATGGAAAGTTGATTGTAGTCACCGGCGATAAGACGATTATTCCGGGTTGGACCGATGCCGTAGAAGTGCAGTTGGATTGCCCCGCCATTGGCAGCTATGCAGGTATTTACACCAGCAAAACCAGCGTTCCTATCGTTAGCGTTTCAGCGACCGTCGATTATCCATCCTTGTTCGAGGACTTGGGCTTTGGTGCCGCCAACATCGAAGTTTCGGCCAGCTCTCAAGCAGCGGTGATGGGCCTGTGAAAACTTTACGGTCTTTCCTCCGTGATGAAAATGGCGGCCCCGCTGCCGAGTTCGCGCTTGTGTTGCCTATTGCGCTTATTTTCCTGTTCGGAATTATCGATGTCGGCCGCTATATGTGGGAAGTGAACCGTGCCGAAAAGGCGACACAAACCGGTGCGCGCTGGGCGGTTGCGACGGATATCATTGCGGAAGGCCTTGTGGATTACAGCTTTGCCATCGATGGCGGCATCCTACAGGGTGATCCTATTGACGGTGCCGCTTTTCCCGGTGTTTCATGCACCGACAGCGGGGATTGCGCATGTGCCCCAGGCGGTACTTGCGATTTTGGTCTTAGCCGTAACGGCAATGCCTTCAATTTGCTCGTAGGGCGCATGGATGATATTAAACCCGAAATTATTGGCTCAAAAGTTTCTGTAAATTATGCTTTTTCAGGACTTGGCTATGCCGGAGATCCAAACGGCGTCGATGTCGCTCCGCTTGTTACGGTTACCGTTTCTGACCTCGTTTTCACGCCTTTGCTTGGCGCGCTGCTTGGCGTTTCTTTCAATCTCCCCACCCTGAGCTATTCTTTGACGCTGGAAGATGGCCAGGGCGATTGGTCAAACTAGGACATAAAAATGGGCATCACCGAAAATATCAAATTTGTTTCAGAGGAGTGGGTTTTGGACCTGAAATCGCGGTGTGTTTTGCTGGTCCTATCTGAAGCTGAAATGACCAATGCCAATATTGATGCGGTCAACATGCCACAGCAGATGTTGGTTTCCACACTGCTTCCTGATGCCGAAATACCTGTTGAACAAATTGCTCAGGCCTCGCTTTTGGTGCTGGAAATTAAACCTGAACTGCCCGGTTCGCTGGAACGGTTTGAGGCTTTGCGTCAACTGCATCCCGACCTTCCCGTGATCGCTGCGATCCGCAATGCGGACCTGCCGCTTGTACGTACTTTGCTGAAAAAGGGCGTGCGCGATGTGGTTGGGCTGCCGCTTTCGCACGCTGAACTTGCATCGATCATCAACGAAATTTGTGAACAACTCGATGCGCGCGGTGCCTCCGACATCCAGCAAGGGCAGCTGGTAACTGTGCTGAAAAGCATTGGCGGCGTAGGGGCAACAACCGTCGCCACGCATCTGGCGAGCGAACTGGCGGCCCGTATTGAAG
>JANOTI010000259.1:0-6016 GCA_031416255.1 Sphingomonadales bacterium
CGAACGTCCCGACGAATTTGCGGTGACCAAAGCTGCGCCGCTGACGGTTCCTGCCGACATGTCCACACTGCCCGCGCCGCAACCCGGTGCACCGAACCAAAACAAAGATACCAAGCAGGACGTGTTGAACGCCATGTTTGGCGCGCCGAAACCATAAGGGCGATAGGAAAAACCCATGACATCAAAAACCGCTCTTTTCCTGACGCTGCCTTTAGTGTTGACGGCACTGTCCGGCTGCCAGTCGGTCAACAAATCCTATCAGGCTTTGTATGACTGGGACATTCGCGGCAATGATGCAGCGCAAGCCCCCACCACCAGTCGCGTAGCCCCATTGGTTGTGCCGCCTGATTATGCGTTAAAACCAACCCAAGCCGCGCCGGTGCGCAGCAACGAAGGCAAGCAGGAACAGGTGCTCGACGCGCTGTTCGGCGGCCCTGCCCAGCGTTCGGTTGGCGAAACAGCGGTTGGAACACTCGCCGGAACTGCCGAGGCAGGTATCCGTTCAACCGTCGGTGACCCCGAAACAGTGACCGTCAATAAAGGCAGTGTGACCCGCGATATCATCGCCGCCCCAGAGGGTGACGGTCAAAACGCACAGGCTGCTATTCCCGAAAATTGACGGCGCGCAGCGTTCAGAGTGCTAAATAGCCTTTGTGCCTAGCCGCTTTGCCGCGAACAGCATTAACGCAACACTGATGCCTTCAATCAGCATTGCCTGATTGTTGGCGTCCGATGCGGGATCGCCCATCGCCAGCCCCAGCAAGCGCCCGATTAAGGCCGTGCCAAAGAGCGCCGCGGGAACATACAGCAGCATCGCCTTTTCCGGTTTCCACGCACCCCACAATGCGCCGACTGCCGATACCAGAAAAAATGCCCCGAAATCTGCGCGAATCGAATTGATCGACGCCCCCGGTGCCTCAAACCCGAATTGGCCAAGAAAAACATTCGGGTCCAAAATCCCCCGCACCGCCAGCAATCCAAAACCAAGGCCCCATAGGCCAACCATTATCCGCAGTATCAAAGTCATAACATTCCCCCTTCCTAATACGGGTATCGGGCAGCTAACGCGAAGCGTCCATTAGTTTTTGTAAAAGAGACGAGAGGACGAGAGAGCTCGGTTTGCCACTCAACCGAACCTCTCACCTTCTCCTGTCTCTTTTACATCTTTCTTAGAAAGTAGGGACAGTCCCGACTTTCTTCGCGTTGATGGGACCGAGCGCGAGGCTTGAAATCGCAGGCAAAAACACCATTTATAGGTTGAGAAGACAAAAGGACTGCCAAATGCGTACCGAAGATCAAGTTGCCGCCATGTCCTGCCCCGTATGCCGCGTGCCATTGGCGATGAGCGACCGGCAAGGCATCGAAATTGATTATTGCCCCCAATGCCGCGGCGTCTGGCTCGATCGCGGTGAACTCGACAAGATTGTCGAACGCAGCGGACCCGCTGCGGCCCCTGCGCGAGAAGCTCCGCCGCAAACGTCCTATCCGGGCCAAGCCCCACAATATGGCCACAAAGCGCAATACGGGTACAAGAAAAAGCAGAAGAGCTGGCTGCACGATATTTTTGATTGAGTTTTGGCGTTGCTGACAGGCAACGTCCGTAGCATTTTGTAAAAAAGGCGGAAAGAAAAGAAGGAGGGAAGGTGACTCGAGACGTCTTTTCGACTTATTTCCTTCCTGCCTTTTTTACATTTTTTTCGTTCAGCGGTTGAAAGCACCTCCCTGCCTAGACAGCGGCGGCGCTGTCCATTAACGGACCTCATGTCCATACAGCCATCTGACTCCATCCTGATCGTCGATTTCGGCAGCCAAGTCACGCAACTCATCGCCCGCCGCGTGCGCGAAGCAGGCGTGTACAGCGAGATTGCACCGTATAATTCCGCCGCAGAGGCGTTCCAGCGGATGCAACCCAAAGGCGTTATCCTGTCGGGCGGCCCCGCCTCTGTCACCGATGAAGGCTCCCCTCGCGCACCCGATTGCGTGTTTGAAAGCGGCCTTCCGATCCTTGCGATCTGTTATGGGCAGCAGACATTATGTACGCAACTGGGCGGCAAAGTCGAAGGCGGACACGCCGCCGAATTTGGCCGCGCCGATGTCGAAATCCTGAAATCCAGCCCATTGTTCGATGGCTTTTGGAGCGTCGGTGAAAGCTATCCGGTGTGGATGAGCCACGGCGACCGTGTGGTCGAGGCACCCGAAGGCTTTGAAGTCATCGGCACATCCCCCAACGCGCCGTTCGCGATTTGTGTGAACGAGGCCAAACGATACTACACCACAATGTTCCACCCCGAAGTGGTTCACACTCCCGATGGCGCAAAGCTGCTGTCGAATTTCGTCCACAACATCTGCGGGCTGGCGGGTGACTGGACAATGGACGAATTCCGCGCCGCCAAAATCGCCGAGATCAAAGCACAGGTCGGGTCGGGCCGCGTGATATGCGGGCTATCGGGCGGGGTTGATTCATCGGTGGCCGCGATCCTGATCCATGAAGCGATTGGCGAGCAGCTGACCTGCGTATTTGTCGATCACGGCTTGCTGCGGCTGAATGAGCGTGAACAGGTCGAGAGCCTGTTCCGCGATCATTACAACATCCCGTTGGTTGTCGTCGATGCCGAAGAACGCTTTATGGCGGGGCTGGCGGGCGTCAGCGATCCCGAAGCCAAACGCAAATTCATTGGCGGCGAATTCATCAATGTGTTTGAGGAAGAAGCCGCCAAAATCGGCGGCGCTGATTTCCTGGCGCAGGGTACTCTCTACCCCGTTGTGATCGAAAGCGTGTCGTTTACCGGCGGGCCATCGGTGACGATCAAAAGCCACCACAATGTCGGCGGGCTACCCGCGCGGATGAACATGCAGCTGGTTGAGCCGTTGCGCGAATTGTTCAAAGACGAAGTCCGCGAATTGGGCCGCGAATTGGGCCTGAAAGATGCCTTTGTCGGCCGCCACCCCTTCCCCGGCCCCGGCCTTGCCATCCGCATGCCCGGCGAAGTGACCAAAGACCGCTGCGATATCCTCCGCCTCGCCGATGCCGTCTATCTCGACGAGATCCGAAATGCCGGACTGTACGATGCAATCTGGCAAGCCTTTGCCGTATTATTGCCCGTCCGCACCGTCGGCGTCATGGGCGACAGCCGGACCTACGACTATGTCTGCGCCTTGCGCGCGGTGACCAGCGTGGACGGCATGACAGCCGACATTTACCCCTTCGAAAGCGCATTTTTGAGCCGGGTTTCGACGCGGATTATCAATGAGGTTAAGGGCATAAACCGCGTGGTGTATGATTACACCAGCAAGCCGCCGGGGACGATTGAGTGGGAGTGACATTTGACCTTCAAAGCACGGCAGGTTCTTGACGATTGTGAGTTGGCGCTGGAATTCTTGGAACAGTCAACAAGCGATCAAATATGGCGCGTTCATTGGTTTGCTGCTGTTGCTTTAGTTCGGACTGTCGGCGATGTTTTAGATAGAGTCGATGGCCGCGATCATAGATACAAAGGCCCCGTGAAGGCCGCTTACGTAGCATAGCAAGAGGACCGAGAAACCAACAAAATCTTTTGGGATTTCATTAAGGACCAGAGAGACAAACTCATTCATGAATATGACAGCGATGCACATCCTGATGAGCGAGTGTCTTTGCTGATCGAGTTCGGGCTGGCTTCACCAAAAGATAGTGCTTACCAAACACATCAAGAAATTGTCGAACTGGATGAGAATTTATATCGCCCAATGCTGGCAGGCCCATGGGAAGGCGATGATGCCCGTGATGTACTTAGAGAAGCGATTGATTGGTGGAAACTGCAACTCGATGAAATTGACGCTGCCTCAAGACCTTGACCAACCCCCTTGGTCAAACTCGCAATTTATGCTATTTCACTCCCCATGACCATCCACGTCAACATCGGCGAAGCCAAAACGCGGCTTTCGGAATTGCTCAACGCGATGAAGCGTGGGGAGCGGGTTGTCATCATGCGCGCGGGGGAGCCCGAGGCGGAGATCGTACCGGCTCGGGAAGTCCAGCAGACCTCGCGCGAGGAACGTGGGCGCAAGCGCAGAGCAGCCTTTGGTATGTACCGCGACGCGTTCAAAGGCGCGGACCTGAGTCTTGAAGCTTTGAAAGCCGAGCGCGGAGACCCCGAGGAAAGATACGAGCGGAAATTTGGCCTTTCTTCTTGATACGCATATCCTTGTTTGGCTTGCAAATGGTGACGCACGGCTAACCACCGCTGCGCTCGATGCAATTCTAGACCCTGATAATCCACTGTATATAAGTGCGGTGAATGCTTGGGAGTATGCCGACCTAGAACAACGCGGTCGATTTGCTGGCGCCGGGCCACTATTGCCGCTTTTAGAAACATTGGATGTTCAAATTCTCGATCTGCCCGCATCGGTTTGGAGCGCAGCAGCGGAACTACCCAACATCCACCGCGACCCTATTGATCGCATGATGATCGCACATGCTAGAACCTTGGGAATTATATTGGTGACGGCCGACAAAAATGTTCGGCAATATCCTATTAAAACGCTTTGGTGAAGATTGCGGTTAAGCACCGCAAAAGCCCCGTGGTGACAGCTCACTCTCATCTGGCCTAAGTCCCAGAAATGCTATGGGAACCCACCAGAAAGGCGGCAATGGCTCGCCTCACCGCTTTTGTGCCGCACGCCGGACGGGATTATGCCTCTGGACGCAATGTTGATCGCGGGCCGCTCGACCGGTCGAATGTCTCGGCACTGTCACCTTATATCCGACGGCGGATGATAACCGAGGAGGAAGTTGTTCGTGCGGTTCTTCGCCAGCATAGCTTTGCCGCCGCCGAGAAATTTGTCCAAGAGGTTGCGTGGCGGACCTATTGGAAGGGCTGGCTGGAGATGCGGCCCGATATGCTGGCACGCTATCAGGTTGAATTAGCGTACGCCGAGGCGGGCTTACCCGATAATTCCGCGCTGAACCGGCGGTATCAAAAGGCCATTGAAGCCCGCAGCGGGATTGATTGCTTTGATGTCTGGGTTGATGAATTGCTGACGCATGGCTGGCTGCACAACCATGCCCGCATGTGGTTTGCCAGCATCTGGATTTTTACGCTTGGCCTGCCATGGCAGTTGGGGGCGGACTTTTTTGACCAGCATTTGCTCGATGCTGATCCGGCGTCGAACACCTTGTCCTGGCGCTGGGTCGCCGGGTTGCACACGCGGGGCAAGCATTATGTGGCGCGGGCGGAGAACATTGAGCAGAATACGCTGGGGCGCTTTAACCCCGCAGGGCAATTGAACGAACGCGCCTTGCCGTTGCCTGAAGATGCCCCAGCACCGCCCGCGATGCTGCCGCAGCTGGAACGGCCTAAGCTAGACAAAAAGGTCGCGCTGGTTCTGACAGAGGAGGATTTACACCCCGAAAGTTGGGCCTTGGATACTGAAGTTGTGGCGATTGCGGTGCTACCGAGCGCCGAGCGGGCCGATGACGAGAGCCCGGCGGCTGAATTTTCACGCGGCGCTTTGGAGGATGCAGCGGATCGGGCGCAGGCGTATTTTGGTGTTGCGGCTGAGACTATTGCGGCTGACGATCTTTCTGGTTGGATCCAGAGCCGCGACGTCCGCCAACTGGTGACGGGCTATTCTCCGGCTGGCTTGGTGTCGGAGCAACTTAACAATGTCGAGAAAGGCCTAAAGCGGAACGCACTCGAACTGGTCCGCCTCACCCGCGATTGGGACCGGAAATTATGGCCGCTCGCAACCGCTGGCTTTTTCAAGTTGAAGACCAAGTTACCCGACATTGCGCAGGAATATGCGCGGGGATAGCTTAGCTATCGACGGCCACAAACTTACCCGCTGCGCGGTCTTTCCGGACTTTCAGCCCGTTAAACACTTGCCCGCTCATTGCAATATAGACGCCCGGCTGCGCTACCTGCGCGGTTGCAAAGGCCATGCCGAGGTTAAAATGGGCATCAGTCTCGGCAAAGCGTGCGGGCGACAAAGCGCCGGTTAGCACCATGGTCTTGCCGGGAACGTCCGCTGCCAGAAC
>JANOTI010000260.1:0-7454 GCA_031416255.1 Sphingomonadales bacterium
TGTTTGGTGACGGGGTTCTTACGCGAGCAGCCGAGCTGCTTGACGAAGCGGTTGCGCTTGATCCGGGTTTTGCCGAAGCGTGGCTATTGCTCGCTGATGTACATCAACGGATGGGTATCTATCTTGCTGGCACCGACCAGACCATTGCTTCAGCGGTTATGGCGGATTGCGTCCGCAAGGTGCTGGCGATCAAGCCCGGTCTGGGTCATGCATATGGTTTGCTTGCCTTGCACGAGTTTACCCAGAATAATATCGTCGGCTCGTTGGATCTTGCGTTCCAGGGTTATGAGGTTGAACCGCACAATCCGGCGGTGGCGGTTCGGATAGGTGGGTTGTTGCTCTTTTGCGGCCTGACCCGGCAAGGCATGCGCTATCTCGACGAGGCGATTGCCCAGGACCCGGTGGATGGCAGGCACTATATGGTGCGCTCGGCGGGCCAGCTTAACGGGGGGAACATCGATGCAGCCATTGCCGACGCACAAAGCTGCGTCGATCTCGGCTTTCCATCGGTTTGGCTCGGTGTCGCTCATGCAGCCGCTGGCAATCATGCTGTCGCAGTCGAACATTATCAGCAAACCCGCCTGTTGCTTAACAACAGTATCCCGCCACCAAGCGGGATGGCGCCGATGTCGCCTGAAATGATGGATGCCTATTGGCTCGTCGCGGCAAAGGGCGTGTGCAGCGGGGTTGCGGAGGATCGGGAAACCTATTGCCGGACGCTCGATTTTCTTCACGCGACGATGGTGGAAAAGGAACATCTGGCGATCACCCTGCCATCCGTGTTCATGGGTTATGCAGACTTGCTTTTCAAAACCCTGGGCACGCGCCTCACGCTCCAAAATGTCGCTTGCCTGATGTCCATCTGGGCTGACATCGATCCTATCCGCCAAATCTGGCAGCACCCCGAATTTATCCCCTTTGCGCAGCGCATCGGTATGGCGGCAGCATGGGATAAATATGGCTGGCCTGATTTGCTGCCGGTGCCGAATAATCGGCTATAGCTTATCGGCTGGCCGGCACTGCTTCCATCAACAGCCCCAGCGCCCGGTTCAAACTCGCACGCCCCGGTTGCCTGCCCGCATAGCGACCCAGCCGCACCACAACGAGGTCGTGCGACGGAATGATAATCGTGTATTGTTCGCCAGCACCCGCCATGAAAAAGGCATCGCGCGGGACTGGAAAGCCGCCGTCACCATTGATCCAGAACAGACCACCATAGACGGAGCGCCCATCGGCAACCCATGCGGGCGCAAGCGTGCTGACGAATTTCACAAATCCCTCCGGCAAGATACGTGTCCCGTTCCACATGCCGTCTTGCAGATAGAGGTTGCCCAGCCTCGCCCAATCGCGTCCGGCCATCAGGTCATAACCCTGCGTCAGGAAATTGCCGCTCGCGTCGACCTCTAGCACCGCCGAGCGGATGCCGATCTTGTCAAACAGCGCGCGCTGCGGAAAGGTCAGATAATCCTGTCCCGCCTTTGCCGCGCCCAATTTGACCAGATAACTGATCAGTACAGGGTCGGTGTTGCGATAACGGCCCACGACGCCCGGCGCCCATTGCTGCGGGCGGCTGGCGGCATAGGCGAAGGCGTTGTTGCCGGTGTAAAGATACCAATGATCGGGGTAGCCACCGTCATAGACATAGTCGGGGTCTTGCTCGGCGCGGATGCGCAAGCCGCTCGACATTTGTAATATGTCGCGGATGCGGATCTCCTTGCGCTTGTCACCCGCGCCCTGCCATTCAGGGATCGGGGCGGGCTGATCGAGTGTGTAAAGGCCCTGCTGCATTTGAATGCCGATCAGGCTGGCGGCGATGCTTTTGCCCATCGACCAGCCTTCCAGCGGAGTCGTGACGCTCGCACCGGGGCCATAACGTTCGGCAATGATCTGCCCCTTCCATGTGATGACAAAGGCCTGCGTCAGTGCATCGTCGGGGGCGAAGGCGGCGTCGACGACGGCTTTGAGCTTTGCAGGGTCAAGCTCGGTTGCGGCACCGGGCGCAAGGATATCGCCCATCGGCCACGCGGTCATCGCGGCACTGGGCAGATTGCGCGGCACAGGCTGTGGTTTGAACGCGAGGCCGCTTCCGTCCTGCGGCATACTGACGCAGCCCTGATCGCCGATGAAGCGCGCGGTGCGGGTCAGCCCGCCGTTTGTCGTCACGCGCACTTCGCGACGTTTACGATCCACGACCGGCATACTCGATTTGGCGCGATGCGCCACAGCAGCCAGCGCATTGCCATCGCCCAACGTGGCTCGGGCAAAGTCAGGGTCCATCCCGCTAACAAACACGGCGCTGCACATCAGCTTGGCATAAGCGATCGTGAAATGGCTGAGCGGTTCACCGGGAACAGGCGTCCAGGCATCGCTGATTTCCGCCGCCTTCGCCCGTGCCAGCATCGCAGCACGCTTGGCATCCGCTGTTTGCGCCGCAAGCTGGCTTGCCGATAAAAGGCCGATGAGCGAACCCATCAATATCGCGTGGCGCATAATGTCTGTCTCCTATCCTACGTTCCAAACAGTCATTACAGATTCCTCTGCCTGGTCAACACCGTGCGGCGTTTGACGATCACATTGACGCTTTATTGACGTTTTATTGACGGCAGTGCGGATTGCGCTTGACGTTACGGCAGCGCAATATCTCTTTAGGGAATCGCAGACATTTTTGAGGCTTTGGCGAGGCGGGTAACCCCGTTTTTCGCATCGGGAAAGCTGTGTCTGCGCTGTTGAGGGCAACAATGAACGCAAGCACAATCGCAGACCAAGAAATCGGTCGATCAGCCATGAACAAGGCGATGTGGCGGATCATTCCGCTTATCCTGACTGCCTATCTGTTTGCCTATGTCGACCGGGTCAATGTCGGCTTTGCCGCCTCCACCATGAACGCCGATCTGGGGTTCAGCGCGACTGTTTATGGCCTTGGGGCCGGGCTGTTCTTCCTTGGCTATGCGTTGTTCGAAATCCCGTCGAACCTGATGCTGGTGCGCTTTGGCGCGCGCAAATGGATCGCGCGCATCATGATCACCTGGGGGCTGCTGTCGGCGGCCATGATGTTCGTTCAGACAGCGGAGCAGTTTTACATACTGCGATTCCTGCTTGGTGTCGCCGAGGCCGGATTTTACCCCGGTGTCATCTATTATTTCTCAGGCTGGTTCCCGCCTTGCCACCGCAGCCGCGCGGTCAGCCGGTTTTACATCGCAGGGCCGCTCGGGTCGGTGTTGATGGGGGCGATGTCGGGTTGGCTGTTGTCGCTTGACGGCAATGCAGGCCTCCACGGCTGGCAATGGCTGTTCCTCGTTCAGGGGCTGCCGACGGTGCTCGTCGGACTCGCTGTGCTGCGCTATTTGCCCGATAGCCCGGCGACCGCGCCTTGGCTCAGCGCGCCTGAAAAGGACTGGATTCACCAGCAACTGGCCCGCGAGCAACAGGCGATTGGTGCACCCGCTAGCCACAATGTCCTCGCTGCCTTTCGCAACCCCCGCGTGCTGATGTTCGGGGCGATCGGGATTACCTGCATCGGTGCGTTCATCACTTTCACCCTGTCGGCCCCGATGATATTAGCCGAGGCCACCGGGCTTGATGTGACCAATGTCGGCTATCTGGTCAGTGTTGGCGGAGTGATTGGCACGGCAGTGACGCTCTATCTCGGCAACTTTGCCGACCGCAACGGTGACCGTTTCATCCTTGGCTTTTGGTGCGCGGCGGTCATGGCTGCGTCCCTTTTCACAATCTGGCTCGCGCCATCGCCGCTGATTGTCGGCATCGCCTATCTCGCCTTTTCGACCGTAGCCTTTTCCGTTTCCATGCTGATTTCCTCGGCATGGGCAGAGGCGCTGCACGTCCGCGAACTCGCTGTTGGTGCAGCGGCGATCAACACCCTGTCGCAGATTGGCGCGTTCGTGACGCCCTTCGCTTGGGGCGCAGCCAAGGACGCGACGGGCAGCTTTGACGCAGGGCTGATCGGCATCACGTTGATGATGGTGGCGAACGCCGCGCTGATCCTGCTGCTGCGCCAGAAAATCCGTGGCCGCACGCTACGGCCTGCCACAGCTTAGAATTTTTTGGGAAGCCCCTTCGACGCGGAGGGGCAGTTGAGAGGAGTGAAGACGATGAAAATGATGAGAACACTGTTCGTTGGAGCGGCAATGATCGTTGCGACGTTAGCTACGCCGGTAATGGCGCAGGAATCGAACTACAAGCCCGGTACTGTCTGGGAAGCCAGCCGCATCGATGTACTGCCCGGCCAGTTCGAAAACTACATGGATTATCTAGCAACGACCTGGAAGAAAAATCAGGAAATGGCCAAGGCCGAAGGTATCGTACTCGATTACCATGTGCTGTCGGTCAACAACGCGCGTCAAGGCGAACCCGACCTGATCCTGATCGTCGAATACAAGGACTATCACACCACCGCTCAGCAAGAGGCCTTTCAAAAGAAGGTCAACGCCGCGATGGCAATGGACAACCGCAAGCAGGCCAGCGCGAATGGCGAGCGCGGTAAGATGCGCGAGCTTATGGGGTCCACCGAATACCAGGAATTGATTCTGAAATAAGCGACCCTTTCAGAATCATGGCAGGCGGTGCGCCCCCAGCGTTGCCGTCTGCCACTCCCCTTTGCTCCAGCCCGTTCGGGAGGACGCGATGGCCAGTATCAACGATGTTGCACGCGATTTTACCTTTATGCTGAGGCAGGGGCAGTATGCAGCCGCGCGCGAGCGTTTCTGGGCAGCCGATGTCCGGAGCATCGAACCGCATGATTTGCCGGACGGCATAGCCGCGGAAGTATCGGGCATCGAAGCGGCGCGCGCGAAGACCGCGCGTTGGTTGGGTTCGCGGCACATCCATGATCTTTGCATCGACGGTCCATTCGTGACGGGCAACCAGTTCGCGTTGTTCCTCGACATGATGATTGCGGGTCCAGCAAACGGAGCGGACCAGCCCTTTACCGAAATCGCCATTTTCACCGTACGCAACGGACAGATCAGCGAAGAGAGATATTTTTATGACTGACCCTATAAACACACTGTCACGCCGCACATTTACCGGTTCGGTCATCGCGCTTGGTGTGCTTGCCGCCAGCCGGGCGGCAGCGGTACCGATTGTCACAGCGGAATCGCCGATGGGGCCATTCTATCCGACGGGCTATGTAGGCGAGGATGATTTCGATCTGACTCTGCTCAACGGCCGCTCCGCCCGCGCGATGGGTGATGTGATCGAGGTCAGCGGCCGCGTGCTTGACCGGCTGGGCAATCCGGTGAGCGGCGCGAAGATCGAGCTATGGCAGGCCAATGCCAACGGCCGCTATGCCCATAGCAATGACACAAGCGCGGGTGCGCTTGACCCGAACTTTCAGGGCGTGGCTCGGCTCGTTACTGGCGCATCTGGCGAATGGCGCATCAAGACAATCAGGCCCAACCTCTACGGACGGCGCACGCGGCATATCCATTTCGATGTCACTGGCCATGCCCACCGGCTGATGTCGCAAATGTATTTTCCCGAGGATGCTGCTAAAAACGCCAGCGACGGGCTTTATAAGATGCTGGGCGAACGTGCAGGGACGTCGCTGGCACGGCTGGAGACGCCCAATATCTATCGCTGGGACATCGTTCTGATGGATGCGGGCTGATGGTCACAGCGGTACTACCGGGGGTCATCGCACGCCCTTCACTGACGCTTAGCGAACACCGCAATCTGCGTTTCGTAATGCTCTTCCTGCTTTACGTGTCGCAGGGGTTGCCCTTTGGTCTGATTGACTTCGCATTGCCTGCCTGGCTAGCCCAGAACGGAGCGTCGGCGGCTGCAATCGGTGGCGTGCTCGCGATGATCATCTTGCCTTGGACGTTCAAGCTCGGTTACGCTTTCATCATGGATCGCTAGCCTTTTTGGCGATGGGGCGCAGAAGGCCGTGGATCATAGTCGGTCAGGCCGGTCTGGTCGCGGCGCTTGTGACGATGGCGTTTGCGGACCCGGGTGTAGAGCAGATTGGCGTGATCACCGCCCTTGCCTTTGCCATGGGTTTGGCTTCCGCTTTTCAGGATGTTGCCGTTGACGGACTAGCCGTGGATATCATGCCTGCCGACGAAATCGAGCGCGTCAACGGCTATATGTTCGGCGGTCAGGCGATCGGGACTGCAACCGGAGCCGCCGCTAGCGGTTATCTGATTGCGTATCACGGTTTGCCTGCGGCAGTGTTAACACTTGCCGCGATCATAGCCGCCATCCTCGCCCTCGTGCTGGTCGTGCGCGAGCGGCCCGGCGAGCGCCTGTTGCCATGGACAAAGGGCGTGGCATCGCAGCGCAACATTGATCTCCATCTCGGTGCGTTCGGCCCGATCATCCGCAATCTGTTTGCCGCGATGTTTACGCGGCAGACGTTGATCCTTGTCCCCGCCCTGCTCGCGGTCACTGCTGCATGGGGCATTTTTCTGGGACTTGCGCCGCTTTTTGCCACCAACATCCTCGGCTGGGAAAAGGCAGTCTATAGCGGATGGGCCGGTCAGGCAAATTTGGTTGCAGGGCTTGTATGCGTGTTCTTTCTGGGCGTAGCGGCCAGCCATTGGGGTGCGCGGTGTGTGTTCATCGTAGGCGCACTGATGGCATCTGCCACGGCTGCGGTGATGGTTGCGCTGCAGGGCCATTGGACTAATCCCGCCCTTTTCATCGGCGCCGTTTTCCTCTTTACGACGCTCGCTTTTCTCAGAAGTGTCACAGGGGGATCGCTTGCGATGCGGTTGTGCAAGCCCGCCATCGCCGCAACGCAATTCGCGGTGTTTATGGCCATCTTCAATCTGGGGCGCACCGCTGCCTCTGCCTCGCTCGGCTGGCTCGATAGCTTGGGGGGCCTCCCTGCCATGTTCACCGCAATGGTGATGTGCAGCCTCACCGCCGCCGCCTTCGCCTTTGCTGCCAAGGTGGGGCGGTGAGATGGCTCGCGGCAACAATACCCACAAGGAACGCACAAAGATGTTTTGCTTGGTAAAAACTGCACGCTGCTGGCTACTTTTGGCGGCCGCTCTACTGACTCTGGTTGCACCACCGGCATTGGCACAAACTCCCGAGACGCCGAGTATGCGGGACGTGCCGTCGGCACTGGAAGCGGTGATCGATGAAAGCCACGAAGCACTCCGCAAAATACTCAATGGTGATCCTTCAGGCTATGCCGCATTGTTCGCCGACCGCGATGACATCACGCTGGGCAATCCCTTCGGTCCGTTCGGCAAGGGCCGCGTTGCTGTCCTTGCCGCGTTGAACAATGCCGCCAAGAAATACACCGATGGCTCAGTGGCCAAGGTTGATCGCGTTGCTGTGTATGGCGGCGGCGACCACTATGTACTGGTCGAAATCGAGCATGACCGCGCCAAACTCGGTACCGCGACCGATTTTTCAGAATTCTCCGCGCGCGTCACCAGCGTCTATGAAAAAATTGGCGCGCGCTGGAAACTGGTTCACCGCCA
>JANOTI010000261.1:0-19136 GCA_031416255.1 Sphingomonadales bacterium
CAAGCAGCAAGCGAGCCACAGTTTTTTCTGTTGATTCATTCTGGAAGTATAGCATTAAAAGAATAGAATCTGGTTAACGATAGGCAGAGCTTTCGGACGCATCTGCGCCTTTGGTATTTTAAAAGCATCCCCAAATAGAGCCTGGCACGACTTCGTCCCTCCCCGCCCACGCAGCTTTGATCAAGACCTTCAACCGCTCCCCCGCACCTCATCCATGCAGCTCCGGCCTCTAAGCTCGGCGCGTCACTCGCAAATTTCTCCAACACAATAAACGTCAAAGAGACCAAAGGAAAAAGACATTTTGTCGATCGGAATTTGCGTGTCCTGTTCTCACTGAGCAACGCTATGGTAATACTGCTGCAGCGCTGACTTGCGCCGCCTCTCGCCAACGTTTAGGCCACAGGACAATATGGCGTCCGCACCGCATCCCTTTAGCATTCCCGATTTTCGCCGCTATTGGCTGGCGCGCTTTTTGGCGGTCATTGCGACGATGTCCATGGTCGTGGTGATCGCGTGGCAAGTCTATGACATTGCGCGCACAGATTACGGCATGTCGCCCAATCAGGCGGCTTTCCAACTTGGGCTGCTTGGCCTTTTTCAATTCATCCCGCTGGCTGTACTAACACCGGTTGCTGGCTGGGCGGCGGACCGGTTCGAACGGCGGCGGGTTGCGATTTACGCCAATCTGATAGATGCGGGAGCGGCTTTGGCATTGGGTTTGCTGACGTATTACGATGCGCTCAACCTGCCATTGCTGTTCATGCTGGCCGCTTTGCACGGCACGGCACGCGTCTTTGTAGGCCCATCAATGGGGGCTATTGCGCCCAACATCGTCCCGCCAGAATCGCTGCCCCGCGCCATCGCGCTCAGTTCGATTGCATGGCAGAGCGCATCGGTGATTGGCCCTGCGGTCGGTGGGCTGATGTACGCGCAAAATGCAGCGGGTTCTTATTGGATGACGGTCGCTTTGTTGATAGCCTCTAGCTTCACGATCGCGATGGTCCGCCCTGTGTATCCACCGCCGATGGATGCAGACAAACATCCCGTCCGGTTGATGATCGAAGGGTTGAAATACACGTTTTCAGAGCGGTTTCTACTTGGCGCCATTACGCTGGATTTGTTCGCGGTTCTGCTCGCCGGAGCGACCGCTTTGCTGCCTGTGTATGCACGCGATATCCTGCATGTCGGCGTCGATGGCTTGGGTCAGCTTCGTGCAGCGCCTGCACTTGGCGCAGCCATCGTTGCCATTTATCTGGCGTTCAAACCGCTCAAACATAATGTTGGCGTCAAGATGCTGTGGGCCGTTGTCGTGTTTGGCCTGGCCACCATAGGTTTTGGCTTTTCGCATGTGATTGGCGAGACCGTTTTCGGCAACGCCAAAATCGCTCAACTTGATATGGCGGCTTCAATGGCCATCGCTTTATCAATGCTCGCCATATTGGGGGCGGCTGACATGCTGTCGGTTTATGTTCGCGGTTCGCTGGTGCAGCTTAACACTCCCGATGCAATGCGCGGACGGGTGAGTTCGGTTTCCGGCCTTGCCATTTCCGCCTCCAACGAATTGGGGGAACTGCAATCGGGCTTTGCCGCTGCACTGCTCGGCCCTGTCGGCGCGGTTGTATTTGGCGGAGCAGGGGCGATTGTGATAACGGGCATCTGGTCAAAACTGTTTCCCGAGCTTAAAAACGCTAAAACGTTCGAACCGCAATTTCGCCACGATCACTCTGTTCCGCCAACAAAGGAAGCCAAGACATGAAGGCCAACTCCATCCTCGAAACCATCGGCAATACAGCACACATCCGTCTGCAACGGATGTTTGGAGACGCGGAAGTCTGGATCAAATCCGAACGGTCAAACCCCGGCGGTTCGATCAAGGACCGGATCGGCTTGGCGATGATCGAGGCAGCGGAAAAAGATGGCAGCCTAAAACCCGGCGGGACGATTATTGAGCCAACCAGCGGCAATACCGGTGTCGGCCTTGCGATGGTGGCTGCGGTCAAAGGGTATAAACTCGTGCTGGTCATGCCCGAAAGCATGTCGATTGAACGCCGCCGCCTGATGCTCGCTTATGGTGCGAGCTTTGATCTGACGCCGCGCGAAAAAGGCATGAAGGGCGCGATTGAGCGCGCAATCGAACTGGTCGAAAATACGCCCAATTCATGGATGCCGCAACAATTTGAAAATCCGGCTAATGTCGATGTGCATGTCCAAACCACCGGCCCCGAAATCTTGGCGGATTTCAAAGACACACCGATCGATGCGCTGATTACCGGCGTTGGCACAGGCGGGCATATCACCGGCTGCGCCGAGTTTTTGAAAAAGACTTGGCCCAATTTGAAAGTCTATGCGGTCGAGCCAACGCTTTCGCCTGTTATCAGTGGCGGACAGCCCGGCCCGCATCCCATTCAAGGGATTGGCGCTGGCTTCATTCCTGCGAACCTGCATACCCAGATTATCGACGGTGTCATTCAGGTTGACCCTGAAGACGCCAAGGAAATGGCGCGTCGTGCGGCTCGCGAAGAAGGCATGCTTGTCGGAATCTCATCCGGTGCGACGCTGGCGGCGATTGCGCAAAAGCTGAAAGAGCTACCTGCGGGCAGCCGCGTACTGGGCTTTAACTATGATACAGGCGAACGCTATTTGTCAGTCCCCGATTTCCTGCCGACGGAATGATATGTTAGCCGGCAAGTGTGGCATCGCGCACTAGCGCAAACGCCGCCTGCCGAGCCGCTTCATTATACGGCGGCGTCCTTCTCTCCACCGCTTGCGCAGCCCTCGTTCAGTAAAGGGCTCTAGGAACCCGTTGGCATGCTCGGGATCTAGAAGTTCGTTTTCAGCGATCAGTTTTTCAAAGGCGCCAGGCTTTTCCAGATCAAGCAGATGTAACGTTTTGCCGTCACCGCGGAATGTTTCAATTGTGTCGATCAACGATTTTTTGGCTTGGAACGCCGCCTCTATCTGATGGGCTTCAACGCCCAGATGTTCAGCTAACAGCCGTGTTCGGACCGCAGCAATCGCCGCAACGGTGTGTTCGTTTCCGGGAACGGCTGTGTCCAAAATCACGTCGCACTCGCTGTCTAGCCCCAGTGACCGGTTGTTCAAATTCGCAGAACCGATCCGCAGTATTCGGTCATCAACGATCATCAGCTTGGCGTGGACATAAATGTCAGCCCCGCCCTTTGTTACAGGCACATAAATGCGGAACCGGTTTTTGGTATCGACCCGGCCAATCGCACGGGCAAGCTGCACCCGCGCCGCGTCCATCGCCTTTTGCTCCAACCAACCATCGGCAGTCCGGGGCATAATGACAGCGATTTCAGGGGGGTTATTCTCACCCATACGCGTCGCTATCGCGGCCGCAATTTTGCCAGATGTCAGGTACTGGTTCTCGATATAAATGAACGTTTCGGCAGCTGCGATCATATCGAGAAAAAGGCACTCGATCTCGCGCACCTCCGCTACATCGCCAAATGGCGCGCGCGTCCGGGCGATGGCGAGTTGCACATTTTCAAACGTTACCGCGACATCCTCTGGCCAATCGACGCTCAGATCTTTTACCGGAGGCAGGTTTTTGCCACCCGCAACGTGCCAGCGATCTCGCGCCAATTCGCCGAGTGCACCCGCCACAGGTCCATCCATTACCATCGTGATATCATGCCATGGCGGATAGGCTTTCCCGTTTGGCAGGCAGCGTTTCGGATCATCGTCGAGATGCTCTGAGGTGTCCCACCGTCCGCTGGCCAAATCTATGCCGCCGCAAACAGCGATGGCATCATCGACCACAACGATTTTTTGATGATGGCTGCAACCCACAGGATGTGCACCGTCAAAAATGAAATCAATCGCGCGTGATGATGCCCAGCGGATCAAAGTCCACAGGCTGGCGGGAATCAAAAACTGTTTCAGCGCACCAAAACGCCATTTCAGGATTGCAATCCGCCGCTTTGGATCACGTTTTGCCAGCCGCAGGAAAAAACGCGAAAGCCGAACACGCTCCGCCCGCTCCCCCGGTTCCAGACTAATCCGGCTGTCAAAGTCCCAGCCGACGAAGATCAGCAGATTGCGCGCGTTTTCGCAGAGTTCGCGTACAAAATGAAAATAGTCGGCAGCATCGACCACAACGGCTACGCGATCGGCATGCTCGATCCGCCAGCAATTATGCCCTATCTTTACGACAGGCACGTGTTTGGCAGACCGCGCATTTTCCATATCAGGCTGTTGCAAACATCTCCGGTTCTAATGCCATAATGGCTTCGCAGCCTGCCTCGATCTTGCGCCGCAAAGCGCCGCAATCGGGAAGGTAGCGTTCACCAAAGTAGCGCGCGGTCACGAGCTTTGTCTCGTAAAAAGCGGCATCGCCTGCTCCAGCGCTCAGCGAGACGGTCGCTGCATTTGCCATGCGCAACCATTGCAGACCCAAAACCACAATGCCCATGATGTGCATATAATGATGTGCGCCTGCCCCGACATTATTGGGGTTGGCCATGCCGTTTTGCATGAACCACATTGTCGCGGCTTTCAGTTCGCCATTGGCTTTTTCCAACCGGCCAGCAAAATCGGCCAGCGCGCCATCCTTAGCAGCGGCACATTCGTCATCGACCAATTTGAAAAAAGCCTGCACGGCGCGACCGCCATTTTGCGCAAGTTTGCGACCGACCAGATCCATAGCCTGCACGCCATTGGCACCTTCATAAATCATCGTAATGCGGGCGTCACGCACATATTGTTCCATGCCCCATTCGCCTACATAACCATGACCGCCAAAAACCTGTTGCGCGTTGGTGGCGACATCATAGCCTTTATCGGTGCCATAGCCTTTGATGACCGGTGTCAAAATCGACAGGATATCATCGGCGGCCAGACGTTCTTCTTCGGTTGGTGCGCTGTGAATCATGTCGGCCATCAAAGCGCCCCATAGGCACAAGGCACGCATGCTTTCGGTAAAAGCCTTTCCGTCCATCAGCATCCTCCGAACATCGGGGTGTACAAAAAGCGTATCGGCTTTTTCGTTGGCGTCTGCCGGGCCAGTCAAGGCACGGCCTTGCCGACGGTCCTGCGCGTAATGCACCGCGTTTTGATAAGCCACTTCGGCAACGCCAAGGCCTTGCTGGCCGACGCCAAGACGCGCGATGTTCATCATAATGAACATCGCAGCTAAACCCTTGTTTTCATCTCCGACCAGATAACCGGTCGCGTCGTCATAGTTCATCACACAGGTTGCGTTGCCATGGATGCCCATTTTATGTTCAAGTGAACCGCAACCAAGCGTGTTGCGCGCACCCAGCGAACCATCTTCATTCACCAGAAATTTGGGAACGATGAACAGCGAAATGCCCTTTACGTTATCCGGCGCGTCAGGCGTTTTGGCGAGAACCAAATGGATAATGTTTTCAGCAAGATCATGATCGCCTGACGAGATAAATATTTTCGTACCCGTCACCGCAAAGGAACCATCGCCATTGGGAACCGCTTTTGTGCGGATCAGTCCAAGATCGGTGCCGCAATGTGGCTCCGTCAGGTTCATCGTTCCAGTCCATTTACCGCTAATCATGTTAGGCGCGTAAATCGCTTTTAACGCATCGCTGCCTTTCACAAGGATTGCGGAAACCGCGCCGTGGGTAAGCCCTGGATACATAGCGAAGGCCATGTTCGAGCTGGCCATAAACTCTTCAAACGCCATAGACATGACATGAGGCATGCCTTGCCCACCGAATTCTGTCGGCCCCGACAATGTGCCCCATCCCGCTTCGCAATAAGCCTTATAGGCTGCTTTAAAGCCTTCGGGTGTTGTTACAGAACCATCGGCGTGCCGCGTGCAGCCCTGTTTGTCGCCGACAGCATTTAATGGGAACAGCTCATTCTCGACAAACTTTGCGCCTTCAACAAGGATCGCTTCGACCATATCAGCCGAAGCATTTTCAAAACCGGGTAAAGCCGCAAACTTGTCGATTTCCAAAACTTCGTTGAGAATAAACAAGGTATCGCGAACAGGAGCCTTATAATGCGGCATTAAGTTATCCTTTGAATTATCAGGCCTATCAGGCCGCTTTAGCTTCTGCCGCCTCGACTTTTTCAACCATCGAGACAAATTCGGTCAACTCGGTGATTGAGCTATCCAAATCTTGCCGTTGCTTTTTTAACAAGCCAATACGGTTGCGGCATTTTTCTATTGTGACGCGGCGTTGGATATTGCGTCCGTCGTTAAGATCGTAAAGATCGATCATCTCTCGTATTTCGGAAAGGCTGAATCCAACGCGCTTTGCCCGCAATATCCAAGCGAGCCTGGCCCGATCCCGCATTGAATAAATGCGAGAAAGCCCGTTTCGTTCGGGTGCGATCAGCCCTTGATCTTCGTAAAAGCGCAGCGCACGCGCCGTTACATCAAACTCGGCTGATAAGTCCGAAATGCTATACGTCTCTCGCCCCAAAGCATCAGGCGTGTCGATGGTCGCATCTGCCCGTTTGGTTTCCACTGTCATTGCATCCATAGCTGCCACGCCTTTCCCTCAACAGAAGAATACGTAGTTTACGTTAGCGTAAACGTCAACTGCATATTCCGCTACGGCAGGCTTTGCTCACCCGAATCGCCGGCGTATCGCCAACGGTGGCTATTGGGGCTGTTCAACTTTTGGCAAAGGCGGGACAGGATCAATTTTTGGATCACCCTCAAGTGTCACCTCTGGCTTGGACTCTGTTTCGGGCTCCACCACAGCATCCGGCTTTGGTGCTGGCGATGACAAGTCGGGCAATACAGTAACGACCTGATCCATCGTTGTAATACCATAAAGGGATTTAGCGAATGCCAGCGGCAAGCGTAAACAACCATGCGACGCCGGGTAACCGGGTATATGCCCTGCATGCAAAGCGATACCGTCCCAAGTAAGCCGTTGCATAAATGGCATAGGTGCGTTGCTGTACAGGTTCGATTTGTGATCGACATTTTTCTGCAAGATTTTGAATGATCCCGTCGGCGTGGCATGCCCCTTTTTCCCGGACGATATTGACGAAAAAGCGACAAGCGTACCGCCGTCGAAAACATAAATCCGCTGAATATCAAGGACAACGACAATGCGTAGGTCCTTCGCTTGGCTAGCCCGCTTTTCCCAAATATACTGTCCCGGCTTTAAGCCATCGGAAAACGCTTTCTTTTTGGGAACGGGCAGTGCTGGCTTTGTGGGGACGGGAGGAGGAGCCGGCTTAGGTGCTACTGTTGCAGGCGGTGGCGCATCCTCAACGGGTTCTGTAACAACCGTTGATGGCTCGATTTCTTCCACGGGCAAGTCTACCGTCTGCGCAAACACTAGGCTCGGCGCAGCAGCCAACAGTGTGAAACCTGCAAAAAAGCGGGCTGTACGGCGCATTTCAAAACTCCCTGCTCGTTTTATATCGTTGAAGCGTGCTTTGCGTACGATGAAACGTTTTATCGATCAATCCAGATCAGCCTCAACTCGTCGCATTGCATAGCCTGTGTGCCAATGCTTGTACAAATTACGCTCAATTGCGGGGAATTTGCGTCAGAATGCATAATGGTCCCTTCAATCTTAACCGCCGGTGACTTAAATAAACACGGTGAGAGAACTGGGCCGAAGGCAATTCCTACGCAATACAGTCGCCGCATCCGTTGCTATAATGGCAGGAGCGGCTCCTTTGGCGCGCGCATTTGCGCAACCTGCGACACGACCGAGTCTTGCCAATGGCTTGATGCAACACGGCGTCGATGCATTTCGCGCGCACAGTGCGCTGATTACTAAGCGGCGCATTGTGGCAATTGCGGATTTTTCCATGGCATCAGCGACACCCCGCTTTCATCTTTTAAACATGGAAGACGGCGCAAGCCAAGCGTTGCTGGTCGCACACGGCAAAGGATCGGACCCAGAGCATAGCGGCTGGGTGCAAAATTTCTCCAACGTGCCCGGATCACTTGCCACATCGTCTGGCGCGTATCTTGTCGGCGAAAGCTATATTGGAAAATACGGCCTGTCGCGCCGGTTGATGGGATTGGAGTCCGATAATGACCAAGCAGAAGCGCGTGCGATAGTCATTCATCCGGCATGGTATGTCAGCGAAGCAATTGCGGCGGAGCAAGGAAAACTCGGTCGCAGCCAAGGCTGCTTTGCCTTTTCCGAAAGCGATATCAGCCAGGTTTTATGGCAATTGCCGACAGGGTCGCTGATCTACGCAGGTAAAGCCTAACGGCTTTCATTGTTTGGTGAAAACCCCGCAAATAACCCGCTTGCCGCTGTTCCCGCTTGGGTCGGTTGCATAATCATCAGGCTTTTCATGGATGACGAGCGCGACGCCATCAGCGTCGAATGGGGATACACCTCCCGCTATCAAGAAGTTTGACTTAGCGTACGCACTGCCAAACGCACCTGAAAACTCTGTAGTTTTTATATTTGGTAAATCACCCTGATGGGTACCTGCCGGATTGTCACGACCATGCTGTTTGGATGACGGGTTCCAATGTGGGCCAGCTGTCACAAAATCAGGCGCATCGCATTTACCAACGCTGTGCAAATGCATTCCGTATTCGGCGTTACCCGGAAGAACGGTATCAACAATCAATTGAGCGGTATCTCCGGTGACTGACAAAACAGCGGTTCCATGTAGATTAAGCGGACCGGCTGGATTGGCGGTATCGACTGCATATAATGACGCAACTCTTACCTCACTGGAACTTTCGGTGCCAAGTGCTTTGATCTCGCCAGCACTTTTTGACTGCATTGGTGTGCAAGCAGCCAGTGGCAGGAGTGCTGCTATAATATGGATTTTGTGCATCATATGATCTCCATTTGGTAATCAACAATCCGTGTCTGCGGCCCGCATTACAATCGGGGCAAATACCTTAAGCTGTTACCCAATGCTCCTTCGCCACGCCTTGCGCAAACAGCAACGCTGTCAAATCGCTATGCCGCACGGAAAAATTCGCCGCCTGCGCAAGTGCGGGGCGCGGATGATAGCCAACGCCAAGCCCCTGCCCCATAACCGCAGCTGCTATCATCGGAATGTCGTTCGCGCCGTCGCCAACTGCAAGCGCTTGTTGGGCAGTAAGGCCTTGCGAGGCGACAGCCGCTTCAAGAAACGCACGCTTTGCCGCCGCATCGACGATTGCGCCAGAAAGACGCCCGCTCAGCTTGCCGTCCACAATTTCCAGCACATTGGCATGCACCTCTATCAATCCAATGTGTGCGGCGACTGGGTCAGTAAAGCTCGTAAACCCTCCTGATACCAGCATCGTATGTGCGCCCCAATTCGCCATCGTCCGGACAAGCTCGATTGCCCCCGGCATCGGGCAAACACGTTCGCGCAAACACTCGGCAATGACGCTTTCGTCCAGGCCTGCGAGCAGAGCTACCCGCGCACTCAGCGCCTCGGCAAAATCGAGTTCGCCTGCCATCGCACGTTCGGTGATAGCCGCAATTTCTGGCTTGATCCCTGCATAATCGGCGAGTTCATCAATGCATTCAACGGTAATCATCGTCGAATCCATGTCCGAAACGAGCAGCATTTTTTTGCGTTCTTCGCTGGATTGGACAGCAATATCCAATTGAGCAGTCAAGTCCGCAAGCGCGTTGCGAGCCGTTGAGACATCGCCGTAAAAAAGAATATCCGCGACTTTGCCCTGCTCCAGCCATTGGGCAGCGGCGGGTTCAAGCCCTGCATCACGCAAACGGTCGGAGGCATTGGACACTGTTCCTGTATCCAAATCGTCCGCAGCTATCAGCGTGGCAACATTTGTGGAATGAGGGGGCATGGCGAATCCTAATCAACGAAATCCGGTCGCGCTTATTGCCGGTCCCACGGCTAGCGGCAAGACAGCATTGGCGCTCGCGCTTGCACAGCGGCAAGTCTCGACGATCATCAATGCCGACAGTGCGCAAGTTTACAGCGCTTTGCCGATTTTGAGTGCGCAGCCCAGCGACGCAGAAAAGGCAAGCGCACCGCATAAATTATTCGGCTATCTCGACGGGGCAGAGGCCTGTTCGGCTGCACGCTGGGCTAACGATGCCAAGCTGGCGATCACCGATGCGCATCAATCGGGGCGATTACCGATTTTGGTGGGCGGCACCGGATTGTATCTGCGCACGTTGCTAGACGGCATCGCACCGATCCCCGAAATTGCAGCGGATATCCGCGCAGAGGTTCGAGCATTGACGACCGAACTGGCCGCCGCTGCACTGGCTGGCGAGGACGCTGGCCTTTTCGGTCTGCTTGCCCCCACAGACGACAGCCGCATTAAACGGGGGTTGGAGGTCATCCGGTCCACAGGCCGCAGCATATTGCATTGGCGCTCCGAAAAGCTGGGAGGAATAGCGGACCAGATTACACTGCACCCTGTCCTTGTATTGCCGCCGCGCGATTGGCTCCACAATCGGTGCAATCAACGGTTTGAAACGATGATGGCATCCGGGGCCATTACAGAGGTTCAAGCGCTGTTGGAACGCAACTTACCGCGTGATGCACCTGTAATGCGCGCCATTGGCGTTCCCGAAATCTCTGCGATGCTAAACGGCGAGATACCCGAATCCAAAGCGGTCGAACTGGCTCAGGCGGCGACGCGGCAATACGCCAAACGGCAATATACATGGTTCAAAAACCAATCTTCGCCCGATTGGCCACGCTGGGAAAACGAACTTAGTGATTCAAATTTGACAATAATTGAAAGATTATTGCGTTTTTAACGGTTGACATGCACTTTTCTAATCCCTAACGACGCCACTCTTGCCCGTCCTGCTGCATTGCAGCATGGAGTGCGCGAACACTATTAGAGGATTTGAAAAGTGCCCGAAAAATCCGGCGCAGACATATTGATTGAATCGCTGCTGGCGCAGGGTGTCGATACCGTATTTGGTTATCCTGGTGGTGCTGTGCTGCCAATTTATGATGCACTTTTCCAGCACCCAAAAATCCGGCACGTGCTTGTCCGGCACGAAGCGGGCGCCGCGCATGCTGCCGAGGGCTATGCCCGTTCGACAGGCAAACCTGGCGTGGTCCTTGTTACTTCGGGCCCCGGCGCAACGAACGCTGTAACCGGAATTGCCGATGCGTTTCTTGACTCCATTCCGATGGTTGTGTTGACCGGACAGGTTGCAACCAATTTAATCGGGTCCGATGCTTTTCAAGAAGCAGACACTGTCGGCATAACGCGGCACTGTTCAAAGCATAACTATTTGGTAAAAGCTCCATCTGAGCTTGGCCATGTGATTGCTGAAGCATTCCACATCGCGACCCAAGGCCGACCGGGGCCTGTCGTTGTTGATATTCCCAAAAATGTGCAAGTCGCGACTGCCGAATTTGACCGGCACCAACCCAATGCGACGAAGCGCTATGTTCCTGCTGCCGAAGCCGATTTCGCCGCAATCACGCAAGCTGTCGAATTGCTCGCCAACGCAAAGGCGCCAATTTTCTACACAGGTGGCGGGATTATCAATTCGGGTCCGGACGCCAGTTCCGCTCTGCGCGAGTTGGCCGCGCTTTCGGGTGCGCCGGTTACATCGACGTTAATGGGACTGGGCGCCTTCCCGGCCTCTGATCCTGCATGGCTTGGCATGCTGGGCATGCACGGCACCTATGAAGCCAATATGGCGATGAACCAATGCGATGTCATGCTGTGCCTTGGCGCACGGTTTGATGATCGCGTCACTGGACGGCTTGATGCATTCTCGCCCAACAGCACCAAAGTGCATATCGATATCGACCGCAGCTCGATTAACAAAACAATCCGTGTTGATCTGCCGATTGTTGCCGATGTTGGCAAAGCCATCCGGCAGATGATTACCATTTGGAACAGCCGAAAATTGCAGGCGCAAAACTTGGAGGAATGGTGGGCGCGGATCAAAGGTTGGCGGTCGGTTGGATCGTTGAACTATCCGGCTAGCCAGTCCGAAATCATGCCGCAATATGCCATTGAAAGGCTGTACGAGCTGACGAAGCATCGCAGCCCGATCATCACAACCGAAGTTGGTCAGCACCAAATGTGGGCGGCGCAGCATTTCCATTTTGAAGCGCCCAATAAATGGCTAACCAGCGGCGGGCTTGGCACGATGGGGTATGGCCTGCCAGCGGCGATTGGCGCGCAAATGGGTGATCCTGACGCGCTTGTCATCGACATCGCAGGCGAAGCCTCGATCCAGATGAACATCCAGGAAATGGGCACAGCCAGCCAATACCGCCTACCGGTAAAAGTGTTCATCATAAACAATGAGTGGATGGGAATGGTGCGCCAGTGGCAGCAACTGACCTATGAAAGCCGCTATTCCAACAGCTACTCTGACAGCCTGCCCGATTTCGTCGCACTTGCCGAAGCCTATGGCTGGAAAGGCATTCGGTGCAGCGATCCGGCAAAACTCGACGAGGCGATTGCAGAGATGCTGGCGTATGACGGTCCAGTGATGTTCGACTGCCGCGTTTCCAAGGAAGCCAATTGCTTCCCGATGATCCCATCGGGCGCGGCGCATACCGAAATGATTCTGCATTCCGATGAAGTGACAGGAACGATGGACGACGAAGCAAAGGCTTTGGTGTAAGCAATGCATATCTTAGAAGAAATTGCCGAACGGCACGTGCTGACACTGACTGTGGACAACGAAGCGGGTACGCTCGCGCGTATTGCTGGTATGTTCACATCGCGTGGATACAATATCGATAGTCTGACAGTTGCCGACATTTCAGAGGATCATGCGGTCAGCCGGATCACCATCGTAACCAACGGTCCACCCGAGGTAATCGACCAGATTATTGCGCAATGCGAACGCCTGATTCCCGTGCATAAGGTTACGGATTTGACCGACGCGGGTCCGCATGTCGAACGCGAACTCGCATTGGTCAAAGTATCAGGCAGCGGAGAAAGGCGCGTTGAAGCCATGCGGCTCGCGGACATTTACCGTGCCCGTGTAATCGATGCCACCGTTTCCAGCTTCATTTTCGAAATCACCGGCGGCCCGGACAAGATCGACACGTTTATCGCGTTGATGCGCGAACTGGGGCTCGTTGAGGTCGGCCGAACCGGGATTGTTGGGCTAATGCGCGGGGCTGAACCTAGCTAAATCCATTTACTGTCATCTTGAACGCGTTTCAGGATGAAAATCATCAGAGCGTCACTTTGAAACAAATTCAGGATGACAAATAATTGAGGGAAAGCGAATATCATGAAAGTTTATTACGACGCCGATTGTGACCTTGGCCTTATCAAAGATAAAAAGGTCGCGATTGTTGGCTATGGCAGCCAGGGCCATGCCCATGCGCAGAACCTGCGCGACAGCGGCGTGAACGATGTAGCCATTGCTTTGCGCGCTGGATCAGCCACTGCCGCCAAAGCCGAAGGCGCAGGCTTTAAAGTCATGGCCAATGCCGATGCCGCCGCTTGGGCCGATATCGTCATGATCCTTGCGCCTGACGAACATCAGGCGGCGATCTATGCCGAAGACTATCATGCTAACATGAAGCCCGGCGCGGCGCTTGCCTTTGCCCATGGCCTCAATGTCCATTTCGGCCTCATCGAGCCGCGCGCGGATCTCGACGTCATTATGATCGCACCAAAAGGCCCCGGCCACACAGTGCGCAGCGAATATCAAAAAGGCGGCGGCGTTCCCTGCCTGATAGCAGTGCATCAGGACAAAAGCGGCAACGCGCATGATGTGGGCCTTGCCTATGCCAGCGCTGTTGGTGGTGGCCGCAGCGGCATCATCGAAACCAATTTCCGCGAAGAGTGCGAAACCGATTTGTTCGGCGAACAGGCTGTTTTGTGCGGTGGCGTAACACATCTGATTCAGGCCGGTTTTGAAACACTTGTCGAGGCTGGCTATGCCCCTGAAATGGCGTATTTTGAGTGCTTGCACGAAACCAAGCTGATCGTCGATTTGCTGTATGAAGGCGGCATTGCCAACATGCGCTATTCGATTTCGAACACTGCTGAATATGGCGACATCAAAACCGGACCACGCATTATCACCGCCGAAACCAAGGCCGAAATGAAGCGCGTTCTGGCGGACATCCAGTCGGGCCGTTTTGTGAAAGATTTCGTCCTCGACAACCGCGCCGGTCAGCCTGAACTGAAAGCGAGCCGCAAAGCCGCCGCTGCGCATCAGATCGAACAGGTCGGTTCCGAACTGCGCGCGATGATGCCGTGGATCGCAAAGAATGCACTGGTGGATAAAGCCAAGAACTAATCCTCTCGGCGCAAGCCGCTTGACATATCGGGGGGCGGGGGCAGTTTGTTCTCGCCCCCCTTTTTGTTGGAGTTTCCTATGCGCCGAATTCTACTCGCTCTCCCCTTACTCATGGCAGCACCTTTATTGGCAGAAGAAACTGCTGCACCCGCTTTGCCCGGAGTCGCCGATGCCGCCCGTGTTGCGGCTGGCAGTTACGAAGTTGATGCTCGCCACACGCAAGTGAATTGGCAGGTCAACCATTTTGGTTTCAACGATTATTTCGGTCTGTTTGGCGATGTCACCGGCACGCTGGATATTGATCCTGCAAACCTTAGCGCGGCAAAGGTCGATGTTACCATTCCTATCGCGTCGGTCGCTACGTCAAGCGCTGGCCTGACAACGCATTTGCAAACACCCGATTTCTTTGATGTTGCCAAATTCGCGACTGCGCGCTTTGTTTCAAACAGCGTCATCGTCGATGGCCAACGTGCGATGATCCAAGGCGATCTGACAATGTTGGGCGTTACCAAGCCCGTCGAACTGGAAACCCGTTTCGAGGGCGCTGGCGCCAATCCGATGAACAAGAAAGCAACGGTCGGCTTTCATGCCAGCACCACCATTAAGCGCAGCGAATGGGGCATGACCAAATATGTACCGATGGTTGGCGACGACGTTAAACTGCGGATTTCAATTGCTTTTGAGAAAAAAGGTTAGCCGCTAATTCCCGCGATACGTCATCGCCACGTCGCAACGGTCATAATGATGCCGAGCTGCTTCTAAAAGCTCGGCGTCATGTTTGAAGCCGAATTTTTCGTACAAATGGATCGCGGCTTCGCAGCGTTTGCTGGTTAGCAGATACAGCCGTTCAGGTTTCATCGCAATTGACCGCTCGATCAATGCATCCAGCAAAAATTCGCCTGCCTTCAACCCGCGCAAACCCGATTTCACGCCCATTTTGGTCAGTTCTAACTGCCCCGGTTTGGACCAACGCAGAGCACCCGTGCCGACGACGCCTTGGCCTTCCAATTCAACAAATAGAACAGCGCCGCCCGGATCAATGATCGTCTTTCGCGGGTTTTGGAGCACATGGCGATCCACCTCCTCCATCACAAACATAGAGGTGATCCATTCTGCATTGATATCGTGAAACGCCGACGCCAAAGCGTCGCTGAATTCAACGATCCGGAGCATCACCAACCTTTGCGGAAATTCACATCGAGCGACGCTTTCGCCGCGCGATATTCTGATTCCAACTGATCGACAAATTCGGCAACGCTGAGCACATCTTTAACAGCGCCAATGCCCTGTCCCGATCCCCAAATATCTTTCCACGCCTTGGCTTCGGTGTTGCCACCCGAACCAAAGTTCATCGTCGAAATATCACCCTTCGCCAGATTATCCGGGTCCATTCCCGCAGCGCGAATTGATGGTGCCAAATAGTTGCCATGGACGCCGGTAAACAGGTCGGAATACACAATGTCAGACGCTTTACCGTCAACAATGCCTTGCTTGTATCCCGGCACAGCATTTGCTTCTTTGGTCGCTATAAAGGCGCTGCCCATATAGCCGAGATCCGCGCCCATAGCCTGCGCACTAAGGATCGATGCGCCGTGGCCGATTGAACCAGACAACGCGACCGGCCCGTCAAACCACTCGCGGATTTCGCGGATCATTGCAAAGGGCGATGTCACACCTGCATGTCCGCCAGCCCCTGCGGCAACGGGAATCAACCCGTCAGCGCCCTTTTCAATGGCTTTACGGGCAAATCGATCATTGATCACATCATGCAGCGTAATTCCGCCCCAGCTGTGTACAGCCTTATTCAAATCCTCACGTGCACCAAGGGACGTTATGACAAGCGGAACCTGCCATTTACCGCACATCGCGACGTCTTCTTCCAGCCGGTTGTTCGATTTATGCACGATCTGGTTAACCGCATAGGGCGCGGCTGGGCGATCCGGATTATCGCGGTTATGCGCGGCCAATTCCTCGGTGATCTGATGCAGCCATTCGTCAAGTTGGCTGATAGGACGAGCGTTCAACGAAGGAAAGCTGCCGACCACCCCGGCCTTGCACTGCGCTATGACAAGTTCTGGCCCCGAGACGAGAAATAACGGCGAACCTATGAGCGGCAAGCGGAGCGTGTCGAAAATCGGGGGAAGTGCCATAAAGATACGAATCCTGTTTAATTATGCGATTAAAGGCCGTTCTGCCTCCCCTATCAGACGCTGTCAAACAGGGGAAAACAGGGTAGCCAAGCCGTAGCGTCAGGTAACGCCAACACCATTCACTGCGCTAAGAATTGCCCGGACGCTGGCTGTGGCGACGTCTTGGCTGATGCCTACGCCGAATAGGATGGGGCCATCGCCTACCCGGCATTCAACATAGGCAGCGGCGCGAGCGTCTGTGCCATGGCCAATCGCATGTTCGGAATAATCAACGATGTTAAGCGGTCCACCAAGCGAAGGTTCCAAAGCGCGAGCCAATGCAGAGATCAGACCATTGCCACGTCCACTGACCGATTGCTCGGTACCGTCGATGCGGATTTTGCCCGCAAAAATGCGTTCGTCATGCTGCTTAGGGCTTTGGCTTTCCTGAAAATCAATTAAGCGGAAACGGCCCTCGCCTTTTAGATGATAGCGCGATTCAAACGCTCCCCATATGTCGCCGCTCATCAATTCGCGACCCGTGCTGTCGGACAGTTCCTGAACAGTGGTCGAAAAGTTCGCTTGCATCCTTTTAGGAAGTTTCAGGCCGTAGTCCTGTTCCAGCAGCCAAGCGACACCGCCTTTGCCGCTTTGCGAATTGACGCGGATGACCGCCTCATAGCTGCGCCCCAAATCAGCGGGGTCGATGGGGAGGTATGGCACTTCCCATATCTCGTCATTCCGCTTTGCCTGATGGGTAAAGCCTTTTTTGATAGCGTCCTGATGCGAGCCAGAAAACGCCGTGAACACCAGCTCTCCTGCATAAGGATGGCGGGGATGGACCGGCAGCTGGTTGCAATACTCGACGGTCTGAATGACCTCATCGATGTCGGAAAAGTCCAAACCCGGATTCAGTCCGTGGGTGTACATGTTCAATGCTACGGTGACGAGATCGACATTGCCAGTGCGCTCACCGTTGCCAAACAAACAGCCCTCAACGCGGTCAGCGCCGGCCAGCAACCCAAGTTCAGTCGCAGCGATGCCTGTGCCGCGGTCGTTATGCGTATGCAGGCTGATAATCACTGCCTCACGATTGGGGATATTGCGGCCGAAATACTCGATCTGATCGGCGTAAATATTGGGCATGGCGGCCTCGACTGTGGCGGGCAGATTAAATATAATCGGCTTGTCAGCGGTCGGCTGCAAAACCTGCATCACCGCCGCGCATACTTCAACGCTGAAATCCAGTTCGGCTGTCGAAAATGTTTCGGGCGAGTATTCAAAATGCCAATCGGTCTGCGGATATTTCGCGGCTTGCTCGGCGAGAATTTGCGCGCCCTCGATTGCAATCGCTTTAACGCCAGGCTTATCAAGTTGAAACACGATATTGCGCCATGCAGGCGAAACCGCGTTGTACAGATGGACAATGGCGCGCGGCGCTCCCGCCATGGACTCAAACGTCTTTTCAATCAGATCGCGACGCGCCTGTGTTAGGCTTTGGATCATCACATCATCGGGAATGCGGCCACTATCAACAAGATTGCGGATGAAATCGAAATCTGTGGCGCCGGATGACGGAAAGCCCACTTCAATTTCTTTCAAGCCAACTTTCAAAAGCAAATCAAAAAAGCGGTTCTTTTTCTCTGCCCCCATCGGATCGATGAGCGCCTGATTGCCATCGCGCAGATCGGTGGAGAGCCAGCGCGGTGCTTTATCAATTGTGCGTTCCGGCCATCGCCTGTCAGGCAAATTGACCTGCGGAAAAGGTCGGTATTTTCGAGAAGGGTCGTTCAACATGGTAAAGTCTCGCTGCAATTCAGGACAACGACCAAAAGGTCGCTCAATGACGGAGATGGTGGCAAACCCTTAGGCCGGTGTCCGGCTCTCAGCCAGACAGCATCGCGCGCCTAAGGGCGCGTAAGTCGTAGTAGCAGCGAAAATGTATTGCGCGCTTTCATAACACTTATGCTTTTTCACACATGATTGCGCAGGTAAAGGCAAAAATGAAATATTCTTCGCCTGCGCGCTTAGGAGTAATGTTCAGCAAAGTTATTGCTGCCAAGAGTGTAACCGCGCAAACGGTTGAACGCTTTATCGTTGGATCGCGATAAGAAGCGGCGCAGTCAATATCGGCACTACTGACAATGCGTCCTTGAACAAACGTCGGGCTGCGGAGTCGCCGACAACGACGACATCGTTGGCAAACACCTCCGGGTCATCATAATTACCGCGGCGGATTGCTTTCAAATTGTAGAGCGCCGCATATTCTTGCCCTTTGACGGTGCGAAAAATAACGACATCCTCCAGCTTAGCAAATTCTGAAGCGCCCTTTGCCGTTGCAATAGCCCGCATTAGCGTCATTTTGCCGATAACGGGATAAAGGCCGGGTTCCCGCACCTGACCATCAACGGTAATCACTTGGCTAACAGTTTCCTTCAGGTTTACAGTTACCTGCGGATCACGCACGTAACGCGTACGAAGCCGATCTTCCAGTTCATCTTCGATTTCTCCAGGAGTACGACCTGCCGCTTCTAAGATACCGGCCAAGGGGAATGAGATACGTCCGCTAGCGTCAGTCTGAACTTCTTTCGCGCTCAATTCAGGAATGCCAAAAACATCAATCGACAACCGGTCAAATGGACCGATCAGATAAGGACGTGTTTCTGCCATCAAATCCATGCGATCAGGTGGAGGCAACATTGTGCCGTCAAGCACTTTTATGTCGGAGGCGCCACCCAGTTCAGCCGTACCGGCACATCCCGTCAATGATGCGATTGCAGCGAGCAGAACAACCAGTTTTTTCATCAACCAAATCCCAAGATAATCATAGCGTAGTGCT
>JANOTI010000262.1:0-6196 GCA_031416255.1 Sphingomonadales bacterium
CTTACCGTATAACGGGTAAGCCGCATCGACGGCCTTCAACTCGGCTAGCACACTGTCGCTGGCAATCGCCATTGCGCGCAGGCGGACAGTTTCGGACAACGCGCCGAGCTTCCGCATCTCCGCTATTTCAGCATCGCTTGCTTCACGCTGGCTAATCTCAATAGCGATATCGCCGCCTAAGATAGTTTGCCCCCGCCGCGACAGTTCGTCCGCGATTCCGGCGGTCAGACTGCCGATGGCGGCCAGTGTAGCAACGCCCAGAAACAGGCACACCGCAAGCAGTCGCAGCCCCCTGATCCGCGCCGACAAGTCACGCCGTGCGATGCGCCAAATTGCGGAAAGCGATAGGGTCAAACCACGCTCTCCACCACCAAACCATCCTGCATCGCAATCACCCGGTCACATTTGCGCGCAAGTTCGGGGTCGTGCGTGATAATCAGCAATGTCGCGCCAAGCGCGGCGCGGCGTTCGAACAACAGGTCGATAATCGAACCGCCGGTTGCTCCATCCAGATTGCCCGTTGGTTCGTCAGCGAAGATAATTTTGGGGGCTGCCGCCATAGCGCGCGCAATCGCCACGCGCTGCTGATCACCGCCTGATAATTGCGAGGGATAATGCGTCAGCCGGTGGCCAAGGCCCACAGCCTCCAATTCCGCCGCAGCGCATCCGAACGGGTCGGCAATCCCGGCCAATTCTATCGGCACCGCGACATTTTCCAGCGCGGTCATCGTTGGCAGCAAATGGAATGCCTGCAACACAATCCCGATCCGGCCTCGCCGTGCACGGGCGAGGGCGTCCTCATCGAGCTGCGTAAAATTCAGGCCATCAACCTCGACCGAGCCGCCAGTGGCACGTTCCAATCCAGCCAGCACCGCCATCAACGAACTTTTGCCCGATCCCGATGGCCCCAGCAAAGCAACGCTTTTGCCGTATGGCACCTCCAGATCGACACCGCGCAGGATTTCAACCGCGGCATCGCCTGAACCAAGGGTGAGGGTGACATTGGACGCGCGAATTGCCATATCCGCTGTGCTGCTTATCGGAGCGTGCAAGGAAGGAACCTTATTTTGAGACGTTTTTGTGCATATGGGGCCGCATTGTTGCTTATCCAAGGGCTAAGCGCATGTGGGCAAACCCCGGTGGCGGATGCGCCGACGAAAGCCGCTAAAACTGAACTAGCGGTTGACTATGACAAGTTGGTCGTGGCCTTTGGTGATAGCTTGTATGCAGGTTACCGGCTCGGCCCCAATGAAGGGCTAGCACCGCAATTGCAGGCGGCATTACAAGCCAAAGGTATCAAGGCGCGTGTGCACGGTGCAGGGGTGTCTGGCGATACCAGCGCCGCGGGCAAAGCACGGCTGACGTTCGTGCTCGATAATCTGGAGCGTAAACCGGATGTCGTGGTGCTCGGCCTTGGCGGCAATGATATGCTGCGCGGGGTCAAGCCGTCCGAAACCCGGGCCAATATTGCAGCGATGGTCGCCGAACTCGATAAACGCGGGATCGACATTGTGTTAACAGGAATGCTCGCGCCGCCTAATTTGGGCGCAGATTATGCCAATGCATTCAACCCGATTTTCCCTGCACTGGCTAAACAATATGATGCGCCGCTGCTGCCGTTTTTCCTCGATGGCGTGATGACCGACAAAACGCTGATGCTCGACGACGGCATACACCCCAATGCAAAGGGCGTGACGAAGGTCGTGGAAAAGCTGAGCCCCTTGGTCGAACGCGAACTGAAAGACGCGCGCTAGCACTGTATTAAAATAATAATACACCGACGCGGGATTCGCTTGAAATCAACGCACTTGAGCGCCATGTTAAGGGCTAACGACGAACTGAAGGGGGATCGACGATGTCGACCGAAACGCTGACTGCTACTGAGACCGAACTAAAGCTGACGCCGCCCGATCCGGTGCCGGTAATCGCGGCGGAGCGCGCTTCGGGGCTGGTTCCGGTGTCTGATGATGTGCAGACTAAATTGCAGGAAAAGGTCGAAGGCTATATCAACGACTTGTTGGCGCAAGACGTCAACAGCCCCGAATTTGGGCAGCGCGTCGATCAACTGACCAGCATGGGCCGCAAGGAAATCATGGAGGCGGCAGGCCAATCCAACCGTTTCCTTGATCGCCCGATCCGGCAGATGGATGATCAGTCGGGCGTCGGTGCTGACCTTGCCGAACTGCGCCGCACCGTTGAGGATTTGGACCCTTCGAAAAAGGGCAATCTGATGACGAAGCAAAAGCTGTTTGGCATTATCCCATTCGGCAACAAGCTGCGCAATTATTTCGACAGCTATCAAAGCGCGCAGGGCCATATCAGCGGTATTCTCGGCCGTCTTGCCAATGGCAAAGACGAATTGCTGATGGATAATGCAGCGATTGATGTTGAGCGGCAGAACCTTTGGAAAGCCATGGGCAAGCTAGAACAGATGATCGTGATTTCCAAGCAATTGGACGGGCGGCTGGAAGAAAAATCGGCAGAGCTTGAACTGTCCGATCCGGCCAAAGCAAAGGCGCTGAAAGAAACCGCTTTGTTCTATGTGCGGCAACGGCATCAGGATTTGCTAACGCAAATGGCGGTGACGGTGCAGGGCTATCTGGCGCTTGATTTGGTCAAGAAAAACAATGTCGAGCTGGTGAAGGGTGTTGATCGCGCCTCGACTACCACCGTCGGCGCGTTGCGCACAGCGGTGACGGTGGCGCAAGCGATGTCGAACCAGAAACTTGTGCTCGACCAGATTACCGCGCTGAACACGACGACGGCTGGAATCATCGACGGCACCGGCAAGATGCTGCGGGAAAATACCGCGCGTATCCACGAGCAGGCAGTGACGGCGGCGATCCCGCTGGAAACGTTGCAACGCGCGTTTCAGAATATCTATGACACAATGGACGCCATCGACACGTTCAAGCTGAAAGCACTCGACAGCATGAAAGCGACCAGCGACGCGTTGGAGGCTGAAGTGCATAAGTCGAAAGGCTATATCGCGCGGGCAGAGGGGCAGGCACAGGCGCTGAAATCTGTGCAAGAGCCAGGGCTTTTGAGTTCGCTGGATAGCTGAATGAGTAAAGAAAAACCGTTAGCCCTGAGCCTGTCGAAGGGCACCCTAAGGTTTAAACTGACGTGTATGACTGCGGGACGTGCTTCGACAGGCTCAGCACTAACGGTTTTTTGAATGGTATGGTTTGATATAGCATGAATAGCCCAGCCTCCAACTCTGACGAAATCCTCACGAGCGCTAGCCGTTCGTTGCGCAATATCCGCATGGGGCCGCCTATTGGGATGAAGTCGCGCGCGCTGCGCCGGGCGCATTTCTACAGCAAAGTCGCGCGGACGGCTGTGGCTGTCGGTGTGTTGCTGGTCGGCGCTGGTATCGTTGGCGCAATCATCGACGGCATCGGTTTCTGGGGCGTGATGGCAACCGGCATCTTGGGCGCGGCGGCGGCGTATCTGTTGATGCGCTATCCCGATATGCCAATGCCGACGACCGAATCCTTGCGCCAAACCGATCTGGGCACATTAGCGGGCAAAACCGAAATCTGGTTGGAGGCGCAGCGCCCGATGTTGCCAGCGCCCGCGATCAGCATCGTGCAAGACATCGGCGTCCGGCTCGATCAACTCGCGCCGCAATTGCAGACGCTTGACGAAAACGATCCGGCGTCGCGCGAAGTGCGAAAGCTGGTGGGCGAACATCTGCCCGAGCTTATCAACGGCTATAAACGCATCCCCGAACCGCTAAAACGCAAGGAACATGGCGGCAAAACGCCAGAGCAGCAGTTGATCGACGGATTAAAAGTTATCGACCGCGAAATCGAGGCGATGACCGGCCAGATATCACGCGGTGAGCTCGATAAGCTCGCAACACGCGAACGCTTCTTGGAAATCCGTTATGATGGGGCAGGGGAAAGCGTATAACGCAATTCGGTAGTATCAGGATTTACTCCGCGCTTTTGCCACAGCCTGTTTCAACGCTTCATAACCTAGCGCGCCTTCCAATATCTGGTTGCCAACGATGAAGGTCGGTGTGCCGCCGACACCCAGTTGCTGCATCATTGCAAGATTGGTCTCGATTTCTGCGGTGACCGCATCGCTGTTTGCGTCTGCTGCGGCCTTGGCCATGTCTAGCCCGGCCTTTTGCGCGGCCAAAAGTATCGACGCATCGCTCGGCTTATCACCAGCAAACATGGCGTCGTGAAAGGCTTTATGCTTACCCTGCTTGGCCGCAGCAAGCGCCCATTTCGATGCCTCACGGCTGGACGCAGACAAGATCGGCACTTCGCGGAAGACGACGCGCAGGTTTTTGTCTGTACCAATCATTTTCTGCACATCGGCGACGCTGGATCGGCAAAAGCCACAGTTGTAATCGGTGAACTCCACAAGCGTAACATCGCCTTGCGGATTGCCATCTGCCGCCCCGGCAAACGCCGTTGATAATGCGCCACCAGCGGAATCAAGCCGTTTGGCTATTGCCCGCTGTTCAAGAATCTGTGCAGCTTCAGTCAGAATTTCAGGATGTTCAAGGATATAGGCACGAACAACCGCTTCGGTGGCTTTGCGGTCGGTATCTGACAAGCCTGCAGCGGCAATGGCACGATCCGCTTCACCACGGGCGCTTGCGACATCATCGCCACCGGCATTGCCGCTCTGCGAATAAAGATAGCCGCCACCGGCCCCAAGCAAAGCTAGTGCTGCTATACCGGCGAAAAGGGGCGTACGATTTGGGCCAGTGGTGCTGTCATTCATAGCGCGTCTGTGCCGCGATTATCGGCGTTTGTCACGCCGCTTTGCTATTTCTGCTTCAGCCACTAGCTTAATATCCTGCGCTCTGATCCAGTCTTGCGAGTATTCGGGGAGACCAGCCATTGCTTCGACAGCATTCGGCAGTGCCAATTGCGGCAAATTTTCCATCAAATAGCGCTCTGAACTGGCAAGCGCTGCGCGTGAAAGATCGCCTTTGGCTTCATAGACTACGCCCAGTTGATACCAAGCAAATGGGTTGCGATTGTCTTTGACAACGGCGGCTCTTAATACGCGCTCGGCTTCTTCTAGATTGGCCTTATCCTCTGTGGCAATTAGTGCGTGGCCGAACACACCAGCGATTAAGGGTTGGTTCCCGGTGATATCGACTGCCTTCCGCAGTGATTGCAGCGCATCTTCCGGGCGACCGGATTCCAGCAAAATCTGTCCGTAAAGCTCAAGAAAATAGGGATCTTCAGGATTGTTGGCGATCAACGCATCCGCCGCATCAAGGGCTTTTTGCGGGTAAGCCGCTTTGTGCCATGCATAAGCGCGGGCATAGAGCGCAGGTACGCTTTTGTCGCTTTCAGGATAATCACGGAATGTGTTCTTGGGCTCGTCAATATAGCCAGTCAGCTTTGCCTTAACCCGTTTGAAATCGCTTTCCCATTTGGCGTTCAGCGGTTTTTCCCATGCCGGGTCGGCCTGATATGTATCCTCAAGGACAGTGACCCGTTCGCCTGAAAGCGGGTGAGTACGATCATAGCTATCCACCTGGGCTATGCCGAGGCGGAATTCGTAGTTTTGGAGCTTTTTGAAAAAGCTGATCGAACCTCTACCGGTGATTCCAGCAGCAGCAAGATAGCGGGCGCCTGAGGCATCTGCCACGCTTTCCTGAACGCGGCTGAACGCCAGAAACTTGCCAAGAGCCGCCTGTTGCCCCGCCGCCATAATGCCCATGCCGGCCTCGCCTGCGCCTGCGGCGATTGCTGCTGCGGCCAATACCATGCTGATTATTGAGATATTGCCGGCCGCCGATGCGCCTTCGTTGTAACGGATAACATGTCCGCCTTCGATATGGCCGAGCTCGTGCGCGATGACGCCCTGAACTTCGTTGGCGGTAGTGGCGGCATTGATCAGGCCGGAATGAAGATATACCGTTTGGCCACCGGCGACGAATGCGTTGATCGATCTATCGTTGATAAGCACGATTTCGACATTGGCAGGATCAAGCCCTGCAGCGCGTATCAACGGTTCAGATATTTCTTCAAAAAACGCTTCGGTTTCGGCATCGCGCAGAATCGATTGGGCCATTACGGGTTGCACTATCAGGGTCACAGCAGCGACGGATAACGCGATACGCGCAACGATGCGGCGGATTAACCCGCCGCCAGAAATGGAAAAGGCCATGCACGCGGCATGGCCCTTCACAGATGAACGCGCAATGAAGAAATTG
>JANOTI010000263.1:0-5590 GCA_031416255.1 Sphingomonadales bacterium
TCCCCATCGACTTGCGATGGGGAGGGGGACCGCGCGCCGTAGTGTAGCGAAGGCGGGTGGTGGAGGGGCTTTCAACGTTGAAGTCCCCTCCGTCAGTCGCTGCGCAACTGCCACCTCCCCATCGCAAGTCGATGGGGAGGATAAATTTTATCTCCCAGCCCGATACTTATCATCATTCGCCTTGGCAAAATGCCCCCGGCTGATCAAATACGCGCGGATGCCTTCGACTTCTTCGGCGGTAAGCACAGGCTTAAAACTCGCCATGCCGTTTTCTGCCAAAATCCCGTCGATAACAATGGACTTGAATGTCGCTGCGTCCGCGATTGTGCCCGACTTGCGCAGATCCGGCAGCACACCTGTGCCGACTGCTCCCGGGCCGTGGCAGACGAGGCAGTACCGCTGGTAGTTCGACGTTCCAGCCGCGATCACCGCTGGCGTGCCGATCATTGCGGGCGGGTTCCAAACCCATTTTGCAACAGCCGGAAGCGCGGGCAATTTGCCCGTCCCGCCGATTTTCAGAACGATCAGGCGCGGGATATTGGGGACTTCCTGTGACTTGCCCGAGGCGTAGCCTGAAACCAACGGGAATGCCCCGCCTTTGCTCGTCATAAACGCAACATATTGCTCACCATCGACCAGATAGGTCGATGCTCCGGTGAGAACGCCGGACTGGACATTAAGGCTGAACAGCTCCTTGCCCGTGTCTGCGGCATAAGCATGGAATGTGCCCATAGCATCGCCCTGAAACACCAAATTACCCGCAGTCGTCATCGTCCCGCCGTTCCACGGGGCAGGATATTCAACCGTCCATTTGGCTTTGCCGATTTTAGGATCGAACGCGACCAGCTGCCCTGTCGTTGCCGCCTGAACCGCTTTTACGAAGTTGAAATCATCGGGCAGATCCGCCGTTGCCATTGCGCCGCCAACGTTAAAGCCCATGGATTTGCGTTCTTGCTCATTCGGCGCAACCGGCGGCAGATAAGCCCCGCCAATTTGCTGCGCTGGAATATAAACAAGGCCCGTTGCTGGATTATAGCTCATCGGATGCCAGTTGTGCGCGCCCAATGCGGACGGGTTCGCCATGTAAAGCTTGCCGGTTTTCTCGTATCGCGCCTCTGGATTTTCAATCGGCCGTCCGGTTTTCAGGTCATAGCCTGTCGCCCACGTAATGCCTTTGATAAACGGATCGGCGGCGAGCAGTTTTCCGTTAGTCCGGTCCAGCGTGAAGAAAAAGCCGTTTTTGGGTGCATGGTACAGCACCTTCATATCTTTGCCGTCGCGCTTTTCGGTGGCGAGGATGATCGGCTGCGTCGCAGTATAATCCCACGTCTCGCCGGGTGTTTCCTGATAATGCCAGAGATATTCGCCGGTTTCGGGTTTCAATGCGACGACCGAGGAAAGGAACAGATTGTCGCCTTCGCCGTTTGACCGGATGCCGTGGTTCCACGGATTGCCGTTGCCGACGCCGAGATACAGCTGGTCAAGCTCCGCGTCATAGACAATCGCGTCCCAGACCGTGCCGCCGCCACCGCTTTCGCGCCAGTCACCTTTCTTTGCCGTTTGGCTCCAAGTCTTATTGGCAACCTCGGCAAAGATTTTGTCGCTGGCGGCGTTGTCGGGTTCGCCCTTTGGATTGGGCGCGGTGTAGAACCGCCATGCTTGCTTGCCAGTGTCAGCATTATACGCAGTCACATAGCCGCGCATGCCGAATTCCGCGCCGCCATTGCCGATGATGACGAGGTCTTTGACGACGCGGGGGAAGCCGGTGATGATGCCGTTGGATTCGGGATCAAGCGTTTGCTGCGACCAGATTTCGGTGCCAGCTTTGGCATCAAGCGCGATCAAGCGGCCGTCGATGGTTCCGAGGTAGAGCTTGCCTTTCCAGAACGCGACACCGCGGTTGACGACATCACAACACGCTTTGACGCCGCGCGCTTTGTCCACCTTGGGATCGAACGTCCATAATGGCTTGCCGGTCTTGGCTTCATAAGCGAACACTTTGGACCAAGGGCCAGTAACATACAGTGTGCCGTCCACCTCCACCGGCGTTGATTCATGGCCGCGCGCGTCGGGCATATCGGCGAACCAGGCGATGCCAAGCTGCGCGACGTTTTTGTCGCTGATCTGCGTCAGCGGGCTGTGCCGCCCCTCGGCATAGTTTTGCGCCGGAAAGGCCCAGTCGTCGCCATTGCCTCCGGTTTTGAGGAACTCGCCGTCGATTTGGGTGATGGAGGGCTTATCGGCCTCCGAACTTTCTGCAGCGGGATTGTCCTGCGCCAGTTTGCATCCCGATAGCGCCAATGCACCGAGTACAATGAACGCGATATGCCGATATCCCACGACTCTCTCCCCGATTTAACTCTCCGATTAAAAAGCTAGCGCGGGGTGGGGGCGTGGTCAACTGATTGCGCGGATGGCAGTTTCCATATCGACGGCGGCTTCATCATACACGCGGGCGCGTAAGCTGTCGATTAAGGGCTGCGCGGTGCGGCTGGGGTGTCCGCCGTCAAAGGGCGGGGCGGGGTCATATTCCAGCGCAAGCTGGATGGTGCGCGCAACATCTTCGCCTTGGGCAAGCGCGATTAGTTCGAGCGCGAAATCGATGCCAGAGGTAACGCCGCCAGCCGTGACCAAATTGCCGTCGCGGACTACGCGGGCGTCTTCGTGCGTTGCGCCGAACAGTGCCAGCAATTGTGTATAGGCCCAGTGCGTTGTTACGCGTTTGCCTTGTAGCAATCCGGCAGCGCCGAGAATGAATGCACCGGTGCAGACGCTGGTGATCCATGTCGCGTCTTTGGCCTGTGTCCGGACAAAATCCACAATCTCTGCATCAGCAATCGCTTCACGCACACCATGTCCGCCGGGGACGCAGATAATATCGGCTTGTGGGCTATCGGCGAAGCTATTGGTCGGCAGGATAGAAAAGCCGCAGTCGGTGGTGACCGCTGTGCCATCCTTTGACACCACGTAAGTTGTCGCACCTGGAAGGCGTGACAGGAACTGCACCGGCCCCGAAAAATCGAGCTGGGTGACATTATCGAAGAGGACGAAAACGATGTTCATTTGATCGACGTTGCTCAGCCAATAATCTCAATCGCCAACGCCGTTGCCTCACCGCCACCGATGCACAGGCTGGCAATGCCTTTGGTTTTACCGTGTGTTTTCAATGCGCCGATCAAAGTCGTGATGATCCGAGCACCTGAAGCACCGATGGGATGGCCAAGGGCTGTCGCGCCGCCATGGACGTTGACCTTGGCATGCGGAATATTAAGATCGCGCATCGCGAACATGGCAACACAGGCGAAGGCTTCGTTGACTTCGAACAGGTCAACATCGGCGATGTCCCAACCGGCCTTGGCCAAGCATTTGGTGATTGCGCCAACAGGGGCGGTGGTGAAATCCTTTGGCGCTTGTGCGTGCGCGGCATGGGCGACAATGCGCGCCACGGGCGTCTGGCCAGCAGCAGCAGCGGTCGAAGCGCGCGATAGCACCAAGGCTGCTGCACCATCCGAAATCGACGAGCTGGTCGCAGCGGTAATGGTGCCATCTTTGGCAAAAGCGGGTTTCAACGATGGAATCTTGTCGGGGCGACCTTTGCCGGGGGCTTCATCGGTATCAACGACAGTTTCGCCTGCACGGCTGACGACCGTGACGGGAACGATCTCGGCTTTAAATGCTCCGCTGGCGATTGCAGCTTGTGCGCGGCGTAGCGATTCAATCGAATACTCGTCCTGCGCCTCGCGGGTCAGCTGATAGTCATTGGCGGTGTCTTGCGCGAATGTGCCCATGGCGCGGCCGGGTTCGTAGGCGTCTTCCAAGCCATCGAGGAACATATGGTCATAGGCTGTGTCATGGCCGATACGTGCGCCGCCGCGGTGTTTTTTTAATATGTACGGCGCATTGGTCATGCTTTCCATGCCGCCCGCGATCACATAATCGACTGAGCCGCATGCGATCGCCTCGGCCCCCATGATGACGGTTTGCATGCCGCTGCCGCAGACTTTGTTGACGGTGGTGGCTTGCACAGACGAAGGCAGGCCAGCCTTGATTGCCGCCTGACGCGCAGGGGCTTGGCCGAGGCCCGCAGGCAACACGCAGCCCATGTAGATGCGCTCAATCGCGTCACCCGAAACGCCCGAGCGCTCAACCGCTGCCTTCACCGCTGTCGCACCGAGATCAGTTGCTGCAACATCGGATAGCACGCCCTGCATGCTTCCCATCGGGGTGCGGGCAAAAGATAGAATGACTACGGGATCAGTGGCGGACATTTGGATGTATTCCCTCGAACTCAGTGAACGTTACGGCCTCGGCCATAATCCTGTGTGCGACGCAACACAATGCGCTGCTGCGTTGCTTTCGTGGCGATAGGTGTTAATTGGTTAGTTAAATCGAGGAGATAATCATGACCGCCGACCTGCAATCCATTCTGCAAAAGCAAAAAGCCGCCTTTACCGCTGCAATGCCCGAAGCGATGTCGGTTCGCCGCGACCGCATCGACCGCGCAATTGCGCTGCTGATTGACAATAAGGACGAGTTCGCACGGGCGGTATCTGCCGATTTTGGCCATCGCAGCACTGAACAGACGCTAATGACCGATATCATGCCCTCGGTCAGCGCGATGAAACATGCCAAGAAGCATTTCGAAAGCTGGGCACGCGGTGAAAAGCGCAAGCCGACGTTCCCATTGGGGCTGATCGGCGCAAAAGCCGAGGTCCGCTATCAACCCAAAGGCGTGGTCGGCGTGGTCGCTCCCTGGAACTTCCCCATCGGCATGGTGATGGTTCCCATGGCGGGCATCCTTGCTGCAGGCAACCGCGCGATGGTGAAGCCGTCGGAATTTACCGAGCGTGTCGCTGAGGTGTTCGCTCAGGTCGTTCCCAAATATTTTGCAGAAGATGAAATCGCGGTGATTATCGGCGGTGTTGAGGTTGGCACCGAATTTTCCAAGCTTGCGTTCGATCATATGATATTCACAGGCGCGACCAGCGTTGGCAAGCACATCATGCGCGCGGCGGCGGAAAATCTGGTTCCCGTGACGCTTGAGCTTGGCGGGAAATCGCCCACAATCATCGGGCGCAGCGCGGATAAAGGTAAGGCGGGGCAGCGGATTGCTTTGGGCAAGATGATGAACGCCGGGCAAATCTGTCTGGCCCCCGATTATCTGCTCGTTGCCAAAGAGCAAGAGCATGAGATGATCGAAAGCGTCAAAGCAGGCGTGTCAGCGATGTACCCGACTTTGCTGCACAATGATGATTACACATCGGTGGTGAACGGCCGCAATTATGACCGGTTGCAGGGCTATCTTCAGGATGCGCGCGACAAGGGTGCTGAACTGATCGAGATTAACCCCGGCGGCGAAGATTTCAGCACGTCAAACGGCCACAAAATGCCGCTGACGATTGTTCGCAATGTCACCGAAGACATGAAGGTCATGCAGGACGAAATTTTCGGGCCGATACTGCCAGTGATGACCTATGCCAGCATCGACGATGCTATCGGATATGTGAACGGTCATGACCGCCCTTTGGGCCTCTACTATTTCGGCGCGGATAAATCCGAGGAAGACAAGGTCCTGTCCCGCACGGTTTCA
>JANOTI010000264.1:0-12899 GCA_031416255.1 Sphingomonadales bacterium
TTGGTGACCCCTACGGGAATCGAACCCGTGTTTCAGCCGTGAAAGGGCCGCGTCCTAACCGCTAGACGAAGGGGCCATCGAAGGATGGAAGCGCGCCTTTACGGATTCGCGCTGCACACGTCAAGGGCGGGAATCGCGTAATTTCAATCGGCGAAGGCTGCGTCGTCGATGTGAAGCTCCGCCTTGGGCATGGCGCCCCAATCGTCGATCTTTGCACGGCCAGCCAGCCAATATTTCTGGCCGCGTTCGCCGTGAAGCAATTGTTGCCCCAATGCGCTCTCGCCTTGGCGAAAGGCCATTGCCTTGAACGATGCGCCGTCATCGCCCGAAACGATTGCGCGGACATGATCCTTGCCAACAATATCGCATTTTACCACACGCACGGGCCCGGTGACTATGCGTGGCCCAGGCCAGCCCGTGCCGTAAGGGCCTGCCGCCTCGATGGCGTCGATAAAATTGGGCTGCAGGCCACGCGGGGTTAGAACCGCGTCAACAAGCAGCGCCTTTTCCCCCGAGGCATTTGCAACATCGCTTGCTAAGCGTTCGTCCAGCCATTCGGCCAATGTCTCGATTTTATCGGCGGCAACGGTCAGCCCCGCAGCCATCGCATGGCCGCCGCCTGCAACCAGCAACCCGGCTTCACGGGCAGAAATGATCGCCGCACCCAGATCCACGCCGGTGATCGACCGGCCAGATCCTTTGCCTATGCCGTCAGCGTCGAGTGCAATAACGATTGCCGGCTTTCCGGCTTTTTCTTTCAGGCGACCTGCGACAATGCCGATGACACCGGGATGCCAACCCTGCCCTGCCACCAAAGCGACAGCACGATTGTGCTGTCCGGCGAGCATCGCTTCGGCTTGTTCCTGAACATCGCCTTCGATTATGCGGCGATCCTGATTCAGACTATCCAGTTCCTGCGCTATCATCCGCGCTTCTTCGGGGTCTTCGGTGATGAGCAGGCGCACACCCAGATCGGATTTACCCACACGGCCGCCTGCATTGATGCGCGGCCCAAGCGCAAAGCCCAGGTCCGAACACACAGGCGCGCGGTTAAGCCGGGCAGCCGCCGCCAGCGCGTTAAGGCCGACATTCCGCCTGCCCGCCATAACCTTTAGCCCCTGCGCAACAAAGGCGCGGTTCAACCCGCGCAGCTGCGCGACATCAGCAACTGTACCAAGCGCAACAATATCGAGCAGAGCCATCAGATTGGGTTCAGCCCGGTTGTTGAAATAGCCCCGACCGCGCAACGTGCGAATAACTGCGGCACCGAGCAAAAAGGCCACGCCAACCGCAGCCAGATGGCCATGGGTCGCCCCCTCATAGCTTTCGTCAAGCCTGTTGGGGTTTACCAGCGCAAAAGCCGCTGGCAGCTCGACACCGCATTTATGGTGATCGACAACGATCACTTCGATGCCAGCGGCCTTTGCCTCAGCCAGCGCTTCATAAGCCATCGCGCCGCAATCGACCGTGACGACCAGTGTGTTACCCGCCTCGCCCAATCGCACCAGCGCGTCGCCAGAGGGGCCATAGCCTTCGAGCAAGCGGTCGGGGATATAATAGCCCGCCTGCAACCCAAGGTCGCGTAGCAGCCGGATCAGCAACGCCGCGCTGGTCGCGCCGTCAACATCATAATCGCCATAGACAGTGACTACTTCGCCTGATTGCACAGCATCGGATAAGCGTTCGGCAGCACGGTCCATATCCTGAAAAATGGACGGATCGGGCATAAAACCGCGGATGGTAGGATTGCGATGGCGTTCCAGATCATCGCGCGCGATACCGCGTGCCAGCAACAGTTGCGTGACCAGATCGTCCGGCGCAAAATTGGGATCGCGCGCATCGGCGGCTCCCCCGCGCCATTTCCAGCTTTGGCCGAGAACCGATATCGGGATGTTGAGCAGTGAAGTCATGGGAAAGCGGTAAGGGGTTTAGCCCGCGTTGGCAAAAGGGATTAGCAATCGGGCCTGTCCTCAAAACTTATTGGACAGCAAACCGATGTGATTATTGCAGAGTCACCCGATCATCCGATCCATCATGCCGCCCAAAAAACTGCATCAGCTGTATGATAAGTTCGGACCGTGTGGCAAGTCCGCGCGCCTCGAGCAATGCCTGTTTGGCGGCAATGTCAAACGGAGCGATCTGGGCAATTGCGTTGACCAGCGAAAAATCGTCAAGCTGTTCAACCGAATTCCAATCGACCGCATAGCCTTGGGCGTCGGCAAAGCGGCGCGATTCGATTTCCAATGCAGCGCGTTCTGCCATGGACAGCACTTCGCTCAGCTCATCCTCTTCCCACAGCTCTGCTTCGACTTGCCGAAAGGGCGTTTTAACAGTCAGTTCTTCATGCACGGTGAAACGCTGCAAGCCTTCAAGGACAATATTGTAGCGCCCGTCTTCCATTGCCTCGACATCTTCGATCCGGCCAAGGCAGCCTATGCCAAACAAATCCGGAAATTTTTTGTCGCCATTGGGTTGGATTATACCAATCTTTCGGTCGCGGGCCAAAGCATCACCAACCAGCGAGCGGTAGCGCGGCTCAAAAATATGCAGCGGCAGCTGCATCCCAGGAAGCAGGATCGCACCAGCCAGCGGAAAGATCGAGATGCGCTTTTTTGTCATGGCATCAACCAAACAATACCGCGGACAGCTTGCGCCGTGTGGCGGCAACCCATGGGTCTTCGAGCCCGATCATACCAAATATTTCTAGCAACCGCGCTCGTGCCGCGCCTTCCTTCCAATCACGGTCCGCGGCGGCGATACTTAACAGCGCATCTGCAGCCTCATCGCGGTCACCAGCGGCCATCAACGCATTGGCCAAGTCAAAGCGGGCAGCATGGTTATCGGGGTTGGCGGCCACAAGCTGACGCAGGCTGGCCAATTCCTCGGGATCGCGGGCCTCGGCGGCAATCGCGAGCATAGTGCCGACCTTTTCAAGCGCTGCATCCGCTTTCTGTTCGTCTGGCAGGCTGGCAAAAATGGCATGTGCCTCGTCTTTGCGATCCAACGCAAACAAAGCCTGAAGCATCCCGGCAAGCGCCTCTGAATTGTCCGGGTCCAGTGCAAGCACGTCAAGGAATAGCGCATAGGCCTCTTCAGCGGCGCCCTGTGTCAACGCAGCGGAACCTGCCTCGATCATCGCGCCCAGATCAGGTCCAGCGTCGATAACATCCCCCGCCTCGATAGGGAATTTTTCCAGCAATTGATCGAGCATCGCGGCAAGCTGTGCCTCGGTACGCGCATTGGTCAGATCCGCGACGGGTTGCCCTTGGAACAAGGCATAGACGGTGGGGATTGACCGCACCTGGAACTGCCCGGCGATAAATTTGTTAGCATCCACGTCCACCTTGGCAAGGACAACGCCCCGGTCCGCATAGTCTGCACAGACTTTTTCCAGCACCGGCGTCAACTGTTTGCAAGGCCCGCACCATTCAGCCCAGAAATCGAGGACAACCAACTTGGTCATCGACGGTTCAACGATATCGCGGCGAAACGCCTCAACAGCCTTTTGTTCTTCGGTGGTCAAACCCATGCTAGCCACGTGAAACTCCTTGTGCCCGAATCGTAAATGTCCACGTCTATGTGGGGACTGTATGAAAGCTGCCAAGCCTTTGCGATGCAATACGGGCAATCAGCAAGCAAATTATCGCGACGATAGGGGGTTGCAGCCCCCGATACCGCCTGCTAATGGCGCGCCTCACCCGCTGGAACCAATTTGATTCCAGCCGCCCGAGCGGGCGTAGCTCAGTGGTAGAGCACGACCTTGCCAAGGTCGGGGTCGAGGGTTCGAATCCCTTCGCCCGCTCCAATATTCTTTCCGAACAGATAATAGTCGCCGATCGCAAGCCGGTTAGGCAGCTAAAACTGAATTAACTCCCATGCCGATGTCGTCGCCGTTCGCCCACGCCGAATGGGTCCCTGAACAAAACCGTTCGGGCAAGATGATTCGGCAGACGGGACCGGCACTGAAATTCCTGGCGTCGATCAACACACATTCCGACCGGTCATTTTCGACATCCGCGATAAACGACACAAGATAGCCGTCATCCTCGTCGCGTGCGTTGATTCGGGGCGCAAACGGGCTTTCGCTGCCATAGCGGCCGGGACCAAAGCTAATCTCTTCGTTTTGGCTGGTTTCCAGATCATGTTTAACCAACCCAGTGAAAAGAAACCAATAGGGTTCCGGCACAGCCGAATAGGCAAAACGGTTTTTGCGGCCAGCATATTTCTGGTTGATTGTGCCGAATTCCAGTATGCAATCGCTCAACCGTTGCTCGGTCGTTTTGCCGGTTTTCAGATTGAAGCGCCACCGGTGCAGTTTGGGCTTCATCAAGCCTTGGCTTAAATAGGCCATCATCCGCTCCAGACCCTCAGGCGCATCGGGGTGCGATTTGGGCATCGGTTCTTCTTGATAATAACCGTCGAGAATGATCTCATCGCCCTCTTCCCATGCGTTTAGCCAGTGCAGCGTATAGGTTGGCTCAGCTTCAAACCAGCGGATGTCCTCGGCATTGCCGAAACGCGGGATGATCCCGAATCGCGATTTCTGGTCGGGATGGAATTGGACGACATGCAGGTTGCGTTCGAGCAGTTCGGCATTCCAGTACAGCGGCATATCGTTGAGAATGCTGTAATTGGGTGTGAACGCCATGTCATGCGGCAGGCGCGGCCCGGCAAGCGGGATCGGGACATAATGCTTCAACCTGTTGTTCGCGCCAACCACGCCGTAATGCATAAAAGGCGCATGTTTGGAGTAGTTGAAAAACAGCAATTCGCCCGTCGCCTCATCGACTTTGGTGTGCGCCGAGACCCCGTCGAGCGGAACCCATCCCTCGGTGCCGAATTGTTCCAGCGTGAACGGATCCAATCTATAACCTTCGCCGCATTGATAAAAGGTCGATAGGATCTTTCCAGCATGAACAACAACATCGGTCGAGCTGCTATCTTTTAGCCATTCCTGTGCGCCCCAGCCTGGACGCGTCGATTTATGCGGCGGTTCCATCAGCCCCGCCCATAATGCACGGCCCGCTTCCGCCTCGGCCTGAAACGCTTTGGTGCGTACAAAGCGGCTTCTGTAACTGGCACGGCCGTTTTTGAAGCTGATCGCATGGATCTGTCCGTCGCCATCAAAGGGGTGGTAGCGGCCAATAGGTTCGTGCACCGGCACTTCGCCTGTGCGGATATAGACGCCGTCGATATCGTCGGGAATTGTGCCAATCACCTCGGCATCGCCGTTTGCGAACAGGGCGTTCCATTCGTTAAAGGTCGGGCGCCACGCCCCCTTCATATAGGGGTGGTCCGTGGATTTTAGCGTGGACCGGACTTTTCCGACCAGTTCAATTGTCATGGCTTCATCCTCACGCTCATACTCTTAATCAACCAGCCTTGCCTCAGCTTGCCACAACGTCAGCCAGTCAAGCGAACCACGGCATTGGTCCATGCCATAAGCCGAAATCAACCGGAACATTGCGCCATCCCACAGATAGTTTTCGGCATTACCGCAATCGCCAAGGCCGCGGCCTTTGGAATAGCTGCTGATTGTCTGGCTGGCCGCATCCCAGTTCGCGTTGACCAGCAGCTGAACATTGTCGTCCACTGTGCGGACCGAATCGCCATAATCAAATTGCGCAGGGGCAAACTGCCATTTTCCTGACGTTTCCTGTGTCCCAATATACGCGGCTGAAGCAAAATTATACGCGCCGCTGCCGCAGCTTATCATTACCAAAGCACGGGCCTTTTCACCAACGCGGCCCAGGCTGTAAGCGGTATCTTCGGTGACGTTAAAGCGTTCATCCTTGCAGGACGATCCCTCAATCAGACCAACAAGCGTTGCCGCATCGGGTGTGATTTCATTTGGCACGATCCGCTTAGCTGTGATCACAGGCAGCGGCCACCATTTGACACGCAGATCGTTTTTGCCGGGTCTGGCAAGCGCCGTTTTGGTTGTCGCCCGGTTTTGGATTTGGTCGATATGCTGGAATGCTGCGGCGGAACCTGAAAGCGAGATTTTGCCAAGCTCAACGCCTTTGCCATCCCGCAACACCAGTATGCGCCCTTTGGCGAGCGAACGGGCAAGCCGCAGAGCATCGGCGCCACCGACTTTAATGGGCTCTGACGGGGTTGCCAGGATGGGTCCGGTGTCTGCGATGCGCCCGTCGATTATTATGCGATACCGGTCACTTTTAGTTTCAAAGCCACCCAACGTGATGGCGATATCTCCGGTTAAAGAGGCGCGCGCTATCGATAGCGAAACGCCATCAAAGTTCGCCTCTCCAGCCTCCAAGGGCATCGCTTCACAGGCCAGCCTGTTGTCGCAAGCCGCCGCCCAGTCCTGAAAAAACTTCTGCACGCCCACATTTGGTTTCGCATTGGCCACCGCGCCGGCACCAGCGACGAAAAGCATCAAGAATATCAGGGTTCGAACGTTCATAGGAAACAGTCTATCCCGATTGCTACCGCTACGCTAGTGGCGCGTCATATCTGTTTCAAAACGCCAAAAGGAGCATCACATGCGAACCGTTGCAGTCATCGGAGCCGGACAAATGGGCGCAGGCATTGCACAGGTGAGCGCAGGCGCAGGCTTTCAAGTGCTGCTGTCCGACATCGATCTGGCGCGCGCCGAAGCGGGCAAAGCGGGCATCGCCAAACAGATGGACCGGCAGGTGGAAAAGGCGAAAATCTTGCGCGGTGACGCGGATGCTTTGCTCGACCGGATACAGCCGGTTGCAGGATATGACGCGATGGCGACCGCTGATCTGGTGATCGAGGCTGCGACTGAGCGTGAAGAGATCAAGCGCACAATTTTTGAAGGGGTCGGCAAAGTTCTGGGGCCTGAGGCGATTCTGGCTTCTAACACATCGTCGATTCCGATCACGCGACTGGCCCAAGCATCGCCCGATCCGGCGCGGTTTATTGGCGTGCATTTTTTCAATCCGGTTCCCGTTATGGGCTTGATCGAGGTTATTCGAGGGTTAGCAACGTCATCGGATACTCTGGCCAAGATTGAAACCTATGGTGCCGCGCTCGGCAAGCGGCTGGTCTTTGCCAACGACGCACCCGGTTTCATCGTCAACCGCGTGCTGATGCCGATGCTGATCGAGGCGTGTTTTGCGCTGGGTGAAGGCGTCGCGACGATCCCGGACATTGATGCCGCGTGTCAGCTTGGGCTCAATCATCCGATGGGTCCGTTGACGCTGGCGGACTTTATCGGGCTCGATACATGCTTGGATATCACTAATGTGCTGTTCACCAGCACCGGCGACCCCAAATTCCGCCCCGCGCCTTTGTTGGTCAAATATGTCGAGGCCGGATGGCTGGGCCGCAAAACCAAGCGCGGCTTTTATGATTATTCCAGTGGAGTGCCTGTGCCGACGCGGTAGTTGCGCTGATTGGTGAAACAAAAAGGGCCCCGAAAGCGGGGCCCTTTTTTTGTTTTCGAGTGACGCAGTTTATTCGTCGATCTTGCTCAGATTAGCGGCAGAGAATTTGCCGCGACGGTCGCTTTCGATGTCGAAGGCCAAACGGTCATTCTGGACAACAGGGCCCATTCCGGCGCGTTCCAGTGAGGAAATGTGCACAAACACATCTTCGCCGCCGTCATCGCGTTGGATAAAGCCAAAACCCTTCATTTCGTTGAAGAATTTGACGGTCCCATTGGCACGTTCGCCTGTCAGTTCGCGCTGAGGCGCACGGGGTGCGCTATCGCGATCACCGCCGCGGAAGCCGCCGCGATCACCACCACGATCACCGCCGCGGTCTCCACCACGGAAGCCGCCACGGTCACCGCCGCCATCACGGTCAAACCCGCCGCTGCGTTCCGGACGTGGTTCGCGTGCGGGCACAGGGATTGGATCACCTTCGATAACCAGATCGGATGCCGAGACTTTGCCGCCACGATCCACAAGTGTGAATTCCAGGGGCTGGCCTTCAGCGAGACCGGTCAAGCCGGCCTGTTCGACGGCGCTGATATGCACGAAAACATCATCGGGCTGTTCATCGCACTGGATGAAGCCAAAGCCTTTTTGATTGTTGAAAAATTTCACGATACCTTTGCCAGAGCCAACGACTTGTGCAGGCATTGAAGGGGCACGAGGAGCGCCGCCGCCAAATCCGCCGCCGCCACTGCGAAAACCGCCGCCGCCACCGCCGCCGCTGTAGCCGCCACCGCCGCCGCCACTGCGTCCGCCGTCATATCCGCCGGAACGTCCACCGCCGCCGCCGCCGCCATTGTTGTTTCCGCCGCGGATTTCGCCAGGGAACGATGGGGATTCAAAACTATCGTCGCCAAAACGATCACGCTTGTCACGGCCACGGCCACGACGCTTATCATTAAAATTCATATCTCGACTTATACTTTCCTGTCGCCCATCGTCGTCGTTCCATGCAGTTTCGGGCGAAAATCCCGCATTTCCCGCGCATTGCCATATGCTTTGCAGACTCGGGCTATACATTATCCACAGGCAAGACCCTAGCAAATTTTGCAGTGTGTAAACTTGCTATCAAGCGTAGCTTAGGGCAGGGGATCGGACATGACTGAAATTCTAGATAAAGCCGCTGTAACATGAGCGTTTTTCTGCATGAAGGCGACTTACCCGACGGCGTGCTAGAAGGCACCAGCGCGCTTGCCGTTGATACCGAGACTATGGGTCTTATCACGCCGCGTGACCGGCTGTGTCTGGTCCAGATTTCGGATGGCAGCGGTGACGAGCATCTGGTTCGTTTTGCGCCCGATAGCGATTATGCCGCGCCCAATCTGCGCCGGATTTTGGCCGATCCCACACGGTTAAAATTGTTCCATTTTGGACGGTTCGATTTAGCGGCGATTCAATATTATCTGCACGTCGTCGCCGCACCCGTTTTCTGCACCAAAATTGCTTCGCGGTTGATCCGGACATTTACCGACCGTCACGGTTTGAAAGAACTGGTCAAAGAGCTGCTCGGCACCGACATTTCCAAACAGCAGCAGACCAGCGATTGGGGCGGTCCGGTGCTAAGCGAAGCGCAAAAAGATTATGCGGCCAGCGACGTTCGCTATCTCCACCGGTTAAAGGACGAGCTGGAAGCGCGTTTAATTCGCGAAGGACGGCTGGACATTGCGCAGGCGTGTTTCGACTTTCTGCCGCACCGTGCGCGACTGGACATTATCGGCTGGCCAGAGCAGGATATTTTTGCACATAGTTAATTGTCATCGCGGGTTCATCCCCCGGAACTTAATAGGCTGAATATGTCTCTACAGGCCGATATCCAACGCACCAGCCGCGAAAAATTTGCACTTCCGGGTGGACGGCATGACCGCCTGATCCGTGTATTGCGCGTAGGACTGCCCAGCATCATCGGTATATTGCTGGCTGTGCTCGCCTTCAGCCCGTTTTCAAATATGCAGGAAATGAGCTTTGTTTTGGCTAAAGACGAAGTCAATCAAGCAAAAGAGCGGATGCGCGTCAGCAATGCCTTTTACCGCGGCGAAGACACCAAAGGCCGCCCGTTTTCATTGAGCGCTGGTAGTGCTGTGCAGAAAAGCTCCACCGAACCCCTGTTGCGGATGACCGATTTGTCCGGGCGGCTGGTGATGGATAATGGCCCAGCCACGTTGACCGCTGGTCAGGGTGTATACGACATGCGCGCCGAGAAAATCCGGGTCGAGGGTCCGCTTTCCTTTACCAGCGGTGACGGTTTCTCGCTCACCGCAGACAATGTCGAATTCATGCTGAAGACAAAAACGATGCAAAGCTATGGCCCGGTCAGGGGCTCAACGCGCGTTGGAACATTCAATGCAGCACGGATGAGCGCCGATGCCGAGGCGCGCATCGTGCGGCTCGAGGGCGGCGCGCATTTGCAAATCAATCAAGGCGCGATTAGGTAGGGTTATGCACATAAAAAGCTTCGTTGGGATTATGGCTGCCAGCTTTCTGGCAACAGCTGCGCTAATTGGTGTTTCGGCACCGGCGCAGGTCATTCGCGGCCACAACAGCAACGCCCCCGTAAATTTCAGCGCAGGCGCGATCGAGGTGCAAGACCGTGCCGACCGCGTGCTGTTGACCGGGGGTGTGACGGCAACGCAATCCGGCCTGACCATGTCTGCCGCACGCGTCACTGCGGCCTATTCCAGCGGCGGCGGTATTGATGTCCACCGGTTGGATGCCATTGGCGGCGTGACCATTGTCAAAGACGATCTGCGCGCGACGAGCAACGCTGCGATCTATGATCTCGATAGCGACTTGATTACCCTGATCGGCAATGTGCAACTGGTGCAGGGTGCAAACCGGCTTAATGGTGGACGCATCGTAATTGACCTGAATTCCGGTCGGTCAACGATCAATGGTGGCGGCGCCCCCGCTGTGCCTGGCGTGCAAAATAGTGGCGGTCGTGTGACCGGCACATTCACCGTACCCCAACGCAAAAACTAGACCCATATTGGTGCCTTCATGCACAAATCCTGCCAGTTGCGCTAAAGTACGCTTTCCTTAGCGAAATTGGGCGTATAGAAACACGCACAAGCAACAAGCGAACCTTGTCGCTATTAACTTTTGGACTGCGCCTATGACTTTGATGGAAAGCGCCAGCGACGGCCATTTACGGCATGAACAGGCGGCAAGTGCCGTAACCGAGGCGGGTCTTACATCTGGCCTTGCCGTAATTTCCATCGCAAAAAGCTATGACAAACGTGCGGTTTTGCTGGATGTGTCACTGTCAGTCGAGCCGGGAGAAGTTGTCGGCCTGCTGGGCCCCAATGGCGCAGGAAAGACAACCTGTTTTTATTCCATCATGGGGCTGGTGAAACCTGATGCCGGTCGCATCATGCTCAACGGTGCCGATATTACCCGCCTGCCCATGTATCGGCGCGCCATTTTGGGCGTTGGTTATCTGCCGCAGGAAACATCGATATTTCGCGGCATGACGGTTGAACAAAATATCAGCGCTGTCCTCGAAATGGCAGAGCCTGATAAAGAGGTGCGCGCTGCCCGGTTGGATCAGCTGCTTGACGAATTCGGCTTAGCCAAATTGCGATCGTCGCCTGCCTTAGCATTGTCGGGCGGTGAACGCCGCCGTTGCGAAATTGCCCGTGCGCTGGCGGCCAATCCCTCGATCATGCTGCTCGACGAACCCTTTGCCGGGATTGATCCGATCTCAATCGGCGACATCCGCGATTTGGTGAAAGAGTTGAAAACACGCGGCATCGGCGTTCTGATTACCGACCATAATGTCCGCGAAACGCTCGACATCGTTGATCGCGCCTGCATCATTTATGATGGCCAGGTGCTGTTTGCCGGGTCGCCCGAAGAATTGGTAGCCGACGCCAATGTCCGGCGGCTGTATCTGGGCGAAGGTTTCTCGATGTGAGGGAAAACCTGTCCCCTAAAACCGTTAGTGCTGAGCCTGTCGAAGCACGTCTCTCAGCCTAACACGGCGGCTGAAACCTTGGGACGCCCTTCGACAGGCTCAGGACTAACGGTTTTAAAATAGGCTAATTGCGCGCTTATGGCCCTAGCCCCCCGTCTCGATCTCCGTCAGTCGCAATCGCTGGTGATGACGCCGCAATTGCAGCAGGCGATTAAGCTGCTGGCTTTGTCGTCGCTGGAAATTGACGCTTTTGTTGCTGAGGAGCTGGAGCGTAATCCTTTGCTCGAACTGGCCTCGACCGAGGCTGCCGAGCCAGATGTATCCGAAACGCTAACCGCGCCAAAGCCCGAAGAGATGGGCAGCGACCAGTTGATGAACGATGGCGAGTTCGGTACTGGCGGCGAAGCGATGGATACCGGTTTTTCCACCGACAATTTTGAACGCGACGAGGGCCACTTGGGCAGCGGCGGGGCCGATGGAATGCTTGGCATGAACAGCATAGCGACCAGCGGGTCGGATTTTGGGGATGGCCCCGATTTCGATGCTTTTGCCGCGCCTGACATATCGCTGCGCGAGCATTTGATGCAGCAGGCCGGCGCCAGCGCATCAGGGCGGACCTTGTTGCTGCTGGAACAATTGATCGAACAGGTTGAACCGTCGGGTTGGCTGGGCACTGACCTGATGGGCCTCGCTTATCGGCTCGGTGTGCCGATGCCGGAATTGGACGCGGCACTGGGTGTGCTGCAAAGTTTCGATCCCACCGGCGTTGGTGCGCGCGATCTGGCCGAATGTATCGCGTTGCAAGCCAAAGAGGCAGACCGTTACGACCCCTGCATGGCGCGGCTGATTGATAATCTGGATCTTGTCGCGCGCGGGAGTTTCGATCAGCTGAAGCGGCTGTGCCGCGTCGATGATGAAGACCTGCACGATATGCTGACAGAGCTGCGCGGCTATGATCCAAAGCCAGGTCTCAAATATGATTCCGATGATGCTACCGTTGCAGTCACGCCCGATCTGTATGTGTCCGCGCACGGAAAAGGCTGGGGTATTGAGCTCAACAGCGCGAACCTGCCGCGCTTGCTGGTCAACCGAACCTATTATGCCGAAATGGGTGGCAAGGACGACAAAGCCGCAAACAGCTGGCTGAACGAATGTCTGGCCGACGCCAATTGGCTGATTAAAGCGATGGACCAACGCCAGCGAACAATCATGAAAGTCGCAACCGAGCTGGTAAAACAACAAGACGGGTTTTTCCGTGAAGGCGTATCGCGGTTGAAGCCGCTGACTTTGCGGCAAGTCGCCGAAGCCATCGACATGCACGAATCCACCGTCAGCCGCGTGACCAGCAACAAATATCTGCACTGCAACCGCGGGCTGTTTGACCTCAAATATTTCTTCTCCAGCGGCGTCGCCTCAGCCGATGGTGACGGGGCTTCGGCGGAGGCGGTGAAAGCCGCGATCAAGACTTTGATAGATGCCGAGGCTGCGGACGACATTTTGTCCGACGATACGTTGGTCGATCTGCTGAAAGAAAAAGGCTTTGAGATCGCGCGCCGCACTGT
>JANOTI010000265.1:0-2592 GCA_031416255.1 Sphingomonadales bacterium
GTATTTCGGCAAGCACCCAGGCTGGATAGATCAACATCCCACCTGCGCCAAGAATCAACGGTTCGACGATGAAGGCCGCCGGTGCTTCATTGCGGCACGCGGCCTCAAGTGCATCCAGCGTTGCTTGTTCTTTGCCGGAAACAGGAAAGGGCATGTGCCCGACATCAAACAGCAGTTCCGCATAAGCGCGGTTGAACACGCCGCGTGCGCCAACCGACATCGCACCAATAGTGTCCCCATGATAGCTATGTTCCATCACCAATATGCGGTGGCGCGGCGCACCGCGATTGGCCCAATATCCCAGCGCCATTTTCAGGGCCACTTCAACACTGGTCGATCCGCTGTCGGAATAAAACACATAATCGAGCGGCCGTGGCATCATCGCCACCAGTCCGCGTGCCAACGTCTCGGCCGGTTCATGCGTCCATCCCGCAAAGATAATCTGGTCCAGCTTTGCCGCTTGGTCGGCAACAGCCGCCATTATGCGCGGATGGCTATGGCCATGGGTAGTCACCCACCATGATGAAATGCCGTCAACAATTCTCCGGCCGTCATCGGTATATAACGCTGCACCTTCGCTTCGCGTGACAAGCGGGATCGGTACATTCAGGCCGTGCTGCGTAAAGGGGTGCCAAACCGGACTTTTGATCACAGAAAATCCTTCATGCAAAAATTTGCGGCAAAGGCAGCATTCAGCGTTTCCGCCGAAAGAATAGGCAAATGGGGCAATCGCCCCAGTCGTTTTACGCCGCTAATTTGCGCAATAACATTTTCGCTATCCTGATGCGCATCTCCAACATACGCAATGCCGTGAATGGGTACACCGCGTGCACGTAGCGCCTCAATCGTCAGCAAACTGTGGTTGATCGTACCCAGTGCCGTGCGAGCGACGATGATGACAGGCATATCCCATAGAGCAAACTGGTCAGCGTAAAGCCAGTCGGGACGCAATGGCACAAGCACGCCCCCGGCCCCTTCAACAATCAACATGCCCGGAACTTTGGGCAAGGAAAGCCGCGCCGCATCAATCTCTACCCCGTCAATCGCTGCGGCGCGGTGCGGCGAACAAGGCGTTGTTAAGCGGTAAGCCTCTGGTACAATGCGATCGACAGGGAGCCCCGATAGCGACGCAACGCTTTGTGCGTCGCTGCCTTCTTCCAGACCTGCTTGCACTGGTTTCCAATAATATCCTTGCAACGCGCTGACCAAGCCTGCTGCAAAAACAGTCTTTCCGACATCGGTATCAGTGCCTGTAATAACAAAGCCACGCATCAAGCCAGCACCGCCGCAAGCGTTGTAGCAAGCGCGATAATATCCGCTTCACTGACATTCAGAGTGATTGATACACGCAACCGTGATGTTCCCTCCGACACTGTGGGTGGACGGATGCCGCGCACGTCAAAGCCAGCCGTTTGTAAAAATTGGGCCGCAACCATTGCGCGTCGATCATTGCCGATGATGATGGGGATGATTTGGCTACCCGACGCAGCAATGCCCAGTGAACCAAACAAAGCCTCTGCGTATCTCACGCGCTGCCAAAGAAGGTCGCGGCGATCAGGCTGTTTGGCCATTGTCTGCAAAGCCACCCGCGCAACCGCCGCCATAAAGGGTGACGGCGCAGTTGAAAAAATAAAACTCCGTCCCCGATTGACCAGAAAATCACGGCAGATGGTTGGTCCGCAAATCAGTGCCCCTTCGCAGCCCAACGCTTTACCCAAGGTGCGCAGTGTGATGACATTGCACCGCCCTTCAAGATGCCCGGCCAACCCCAATCCATTAGCCCCATATACGCCGGTTGCGTGCGCCTCATCGATCAAGAACATCGCTTGGTTCTGGTCGGCAAGTGTTGCCAGTTCGTCGATCGGCGCCACATCACCGTCCATGCTGTAGAGGCTTTCAACAGCAATCCAGATCGTGCCGGTGCCACCTGCGTTTCGCCAATCCTTTATTGCATCGGCAAATCCCTGCACGTCATTATGACGCACAGAACGCGTCTGCGCACGAGACAAGCGCATCCCTTCATGCGCGCTGGCGTGAACCAGCATATCATACAGGATCACGTCGTCCTTCTGCGGCAATGTGGAGAACAAGCAGGTATTGGCGGCATAGCCACTGGAAAAAGCCAGCGCGGCCTCGCAGCCGAATATGGCAACCGCTTCTGCCTCGAGCGCTTCATGCGCAGCGTGGTTTCCGCGCAACAGACGGGAACCACCCGACCCCAAAGGCACGCCTTGATCCAGCGCATCACGCGCAGCGTCCGCAAGCAAACCAGATGACGCAAGGCCGAGGTAGTCGTTGGATGAAAAATCAATCCCGGCTTGCGGTATCAACTGCCGAAGGCGCGCTGCATCAGCCAGCTTCGCCATGTCGGCTTCATGTCCGTATAATGGCGCGAATATCTTACCCATGTACAAGCGATGGTTGCTTACACGCCCGCAAAGGCTCCTCTGCCTCCATCGGCATCAGCCCCAGCTTCGCCAGCATTGCGGCATCCTTGTCGTCGCCTGCATTGGCCGCCGTCAACAGCTTGTCGCCAGTGAAGATGCTGTTCGCGCCCGCCATGAAGCACAAGGCTTGCGTCGCCTCGCTCAT
>JANOTI010000266.1:0-15339 GCA_031416255.1 Sphingomonadales bacterium
GCTGTTTCAGCGCGTCGGGCACGTCAACCGCATCGCCCACATAGCCACGAATCTACTCCACCGTCATCGGCGTTTCAGCAGCAAACAACGTCGCCTCAACCGAGCGCATACCGATATCATATTCGATCATCATGCTTTTGCCCTCACCATCAAAGGTTCGAAACTTCCATCCTGTTGCAAATCAATTGCACCACGCTTCGCCAGTTCAAGTACCGCCGCAAAGCTAGAGGCAAGCGCCGATTTGCGTAAGCCGGGATTTGCATGTAGCGGCAAAAATGTTTCGAGTTGCGTCCAGCTGATCGCTTGTCCTACCATTTTTGAAACCCGCTCCAACGCTTCTTCAAGCGTCATAACGGCTCGCCTTTTCACCACATGTAAGACAGGCTCGTTGCGCGCATGCAGCTGCGCATAGGCTGTTATGAGTTCAAAATAGCCACAATCCCACAGGCTTTTTCGCACGATGCGCAGTCCTTCGGGGTTGCCGCGTAAGAATATGTCGCGGCTAATCCGGTCACGCGCCATCAACCGCGCCCCGCTTTCGCGCATCGCGTTCAGCCGTTCGAGCCGTAGCTGTAATCGCAGCGCCAGTTCTTCGGGCGACGGATCTATCGTGGGATCTTTCGGCAATAACAAGGCCGACTTCAAATAGGTCAGCCACGCCGCCATCACCAGATAATCTGCAGCCAATTCCAATTTCAATGCCCGGGCATTGTCGATGAATACCAGATATTGCTCAACCAGTTGCAAGATCGAAATAGCGCGCAAATCCACCTTTTGATTGCGCGCCAGCGTCAACAGCAAGTCCAGCGGACCTTCCCAGCCGTCAATATCGATTTTCAAAGTTTCGCTGTCATCTTCAACGGCGTCGGGGACATTTTCAGCAAAGAACATATCGTCGAGCTTGCTCATGCTGCGCCTGTCGCACCCATGGTCAGTTTCTGATCGCTGCTTGCCAGCGCCAATAGCTGATCGCGTTTCGCCATCAATTCACTCAGCCGCTCCGCAACGAAATCGACCGGCTTGATCGACGCCATGGCCGTATCCAGGCGTTCCCGTGCGCGCAAAGTGATATCGGGCAGCCGATCTACAATTGTCACCATCTCGTCAAACCGCCCCCAACAATTCAACGCCAGATCGCAACCGGCAGCAACACATTCGACCGCTCGGCTGGGAACATCGCCCGACAAGGCCTTCATATCGAGATCGTCGCTCATCAACAGACCATCAAAGCCGATGTTACCGCGGATCACGTCCTCGATGATCGTCGGCGACATGGTCGATGGCCGGTCGCGGTCATAAGCCTCGTACACAATATGGCTGGTCATCCCCATCGGCGCCCAATTCAGTGTGCGAAACGGTCGAAAATCCTGTTCGAGCTGTTCTTTTGAAGCGTGAACCGTTGGCAGTTCGTAATGGCTGTCAGCGACGGCTCGTCCCTGCCCCGGCATATGTTTGACCACACCAACCACGCCCCCCGCCTTTAGTCCTTCGAGTACAGCACGCCCTAAGGCTGCAACGCGCATGGGGTCGCTGCCCATAGCGCGATCACCAATGGCTGGGTGCGTTTCAGCGACTCGGACATCCAACAGCGGCAGGCAATCCACAGTGATTCCGATTTCCGAAAGCGTCAGAGCAATAGCCTCTGCGTTGTTCCTGGCTGCCTCGATCGCGGTAATAGCGGATAAGTCGTAAAGCGCGTCAAAAGCTGCGCCTGCAGGAAACTCTGGCCATACAGGTGGCTTCATCCGTGTCACGCGACCACCCTCTTGGTCTATCAGGATTGCCACATCCTCGCGGCCGTGGAGCGCGCGTATTTCGTCAGTTAATGCCCGAACCTGCGCTCGGTCCTCGATATTGCGTTTGAACAAAATATAGCCCGCAGGCTCACTGGCGCGGAAAAGGGCGCGCTCATCATCGGTCAGCGTCAGCCCCGCTAGTCCGAAAATGACTGGTTTCATAACAACCCCGATCAATGGTGTAGCCTTGGGCTATGCGTGTTTGCGGCGCGGCACAAGGCTTGTGCGCCGATTTAATCCTCCAAAACTGTGCATAAAGCGGACGAAGTAAGGCCGTGGCAAACATAAGTTCACCACGGCCCCTGCCTCTCCCCCCAGAGGACAAGCTCTATTTAACGACGATGCAGCTTTCGCCTGCCGCTTTCAGCTTTGCACACAATTGCTGCGCGGCGGCGCTGTTGGCCGCGATGGCTTGCAAACGGTACACTTTACGCCCGCCTTCGCCCGCACCCTCAGCAATTCGTTTGTTACTGCCGGAAATGGCTGAGAACCGTTTGCCAAGCGCGCCCCATGCCTGTTCCGCTTTTGCAGCATCGCTAAAGGCACCCAATTGAACAAAGGCTGAGCCAGCAGCAATTGGGCCTGCCTTAGCAGCGGTAGCGTTGGATGCAGTTGCAGCGGCTGCAGCTTCTTTGGCTTTGACAGGATCGATTTTTGCCTCGACCTTTTTGCCTTCACTTGCGGCAAAAGCGGCGTCGCCTTCGCCTTCAAATCTTTTGCCTTCACGGTCGGCAGGGACTTCTTTGTAGCCGCCTTCAGGAGCCGCAATCAGTTCGCCATTGCCTTGGCCGCCAGCTTGGTTGCGTTGGAACCAATAAATTCCGCCAACGATGGCTGCGAGCAACGCAAGGCCGCCCAGTACCAGTCCAGCAACTTTCAAAGGCGAAGCGGCTTCTTCATATTCATAACCATCGGCTGTTTCGAGCCAAGGCAGACGATCGGGATCATCCAAGCCTAAACTATCACGGTCAATTCCGTCGCGATCAGTATCGGTCATGCCACTATCCTTCTCAAAAAACTTACATCTGCGTGGCGGCCTCAACCCCCATCAAACGCAGTCCGTTACGAAACACTTGCCCCAGATTTTGGCCCAAGAAAAGCCTTGCTGCACTCAACTCTGGCGATTGTGCCAATATGAAGCGTTTGTCGGGCCTGTCATTACCAATATTCCAATAGGCATGGAAGGCGGCAGCAAGATCACCAAGGAAAAAGGCAATCCGGTGTGGTTCACCGGCTTTAGCAGCAGCCTCGACAATTCGCGGGAAATTGGCTGCTTCACGGATCAAAGCGACTTCTTCGGCACCAAGCAACGCGAGATGATCGGCAAGTGGTACAAAATTCTCTTCGCTTTTCGCCTTGCGCAATGTCGAACAAATCCGCGCATGCGCGTATTGCACATAGAAAACCGGATTATCCTTTGATGCCTCGACTACTTTGGCAAAATCGAAATCCATTTGCGCATCGGCTTTGCGTGTCAGCATAGTGAAACGGACGACATCTTTGCCGACTTCGTTCACAACATCGGCAAGCGTCACAAAATTACCGGAACGTTTCGACATTTTCACCGGCTCGCCACCGCGCAACAACCGCACCATCTGGACCAGCTTTACGTCGAACGGCTTTTTACCCTCGGTCAACGCCGCTACGGCAGCTTTGATGCGTTTGACCGTCCCTGCATGATCTGCGCCCCAAATGTCGATCATCATATCGGCATTTTGTGCCTTTTGATAATGATAGGCCATGTCCGCACCGAAATACGTCCAACTGCCATCACTTTTCTTGATCGGGCGATCCTGATCGTCACCAAATTGAGTGGAGCGGAATAAGGGCAATGTCACTGGCTCCCAATCGGGATCAACTTCGCCTTTGGGGGCCTCCATCTGGCCATCATAAACCAACCCGCGCTCACGCAGAAATGCCTCCGCAGCCTCTGGCTTTTTATCTTTTTGAACAATGGCTTCAGACGAAAATACGTCATGATGTATGCCAAGCAACGCCAGATCCGTTTTAATCATCACCAGCATGGCGGCGACAGCCGTTTCGCGAAACAACGACAGCCATTCTGTCTCAGGCGCAACGGCATAGGCCTCTTTATATTCGGCGGCCAATGCTTGCCCAACGGGAACCAGATAATCGCCTGGGTAAAGGCCTTCGGGAACACCGCCGACATCTTCGCCCAACGCTTCGCGGTACCGCAAATGCACTGACCGGGCCAGAACATCGACCTGACCACCCGCATCGTTCACGTAATATTCGCGGGTAACTTTGTGCCCTGCAAATTCCAGCAGATTGGAAAGCGCGTCGCCGACCACTGCCCCCCGGCAATGCCCCATGTGCATAGGTCCGGTGGGATTTGCCGAGACATATTCGACGTTGACGATTTTATCGCCACCAAGAATAGAACGGCCATAATCATCGCCAGCCGATGCGATCTCAGCCAATTCTGCCAACCACATCGCATCGCTAAGCCGCAAATTGATAAAACCCGGCCCGGCAATTTCAACGGACGTGACGCCGTCAATTTTGACAAGCTCTGCAACAAGCAAATCGGCCAAGGCCCGCGGATTCATGCCAGCCGGTTTACCCAAAACCATTGCGGCGTTGGTCGAAATGTCGCCATGCGCAGGGTCACGCGGAGGCTCCACCGTAACGTTGTGGCGATCAAGCTCTGCACCAAGCGATCCCGCCGCCACCAAGGCATCAAGCGCAGCGTCAAGGTTAAGAGCGAAACGGGCAAAAAGGGACACGGGAATTTCCTGAAACATGAAAGAGGGTGCAGCACGCAATGTTGCCCCTAGTCCACGCCAGCAAAAAGGAAAAGGGGCCGGTCAGGCCCGCTAGAGCCAGAAATTATCGCGTCACATTATATCGCAGCTGGTCCTCGGTCAGCTGAAATCCGACCAGCAATTCAAAGCTGGCGCTTTGTAATGCGGCGCGCACTTCTGGGTCCGCCATCGGATCAAGTGCAGCATCTGCATCCCCGGGCTTGCGCTTACGGGTAATCTTTTCGACGATATCGGCAGGCAAACGTGCCGATGTGCCATCGATATAGCCAGCCGCTTTGGCTGTGCCGCTTGCGCGATCCTGACCATCGGGGAAAGTCAAAGTGACTTGGCCTACGCGTTTGGCAATCACGGCCGAACCGCCTTGAACAACGGTCGAAAAATAGGGAAACGTGACAGTGCGCGCACCGGCGCTGTTCATACGCCGGGCTTGTACTTCAAAATTGGCCACCGAATAAATCTTTTCGCCGCTGCTGTTACAGTCAGGACGTAGCTTTGTGATTGTAGCAACAACGTCAACTGCGCTGGATTCTTGGTTGCTTCCAGCGTTGAACAAGGTGATGTCGCCGGTACCTTCTGGCACTGCGACAACCGGGCATCCGGTCCGCGTAGCAGACACACCAACGCCGGAATTGATGTCGATATCGCCATCCTTGGCGCATCCAGACAGCGCAAGTACAATCAGCGAGGCAGTTATCGGCACGATTTTTTTCAACATCTTGTCCTTGTTACAAGCGCTTTGCAGTTTTGATCGAAAGCGCGATTAACGTTCCTTTATCGGCCTGATACCTTCCCTGCAACGATCTTCGCACGCGCTATGAAAGTCCTTGGCCTTCGCGGCCTCATTACCTATGTGACATTGCCCATGACTGAACCAAATATCGCAAAGCCCCCGTTGACGATCCTGCTCGCCGCTCCGCGTGGCTTTTGTGCTGGCGTAGATCGCGCCATTAAGATTGTCGAACTGGCGCTCGAAAAGCACGGCAGCCCTGTTTATGTGCGGCATGAAATTGTTCACAACCGCTTCGTCGTCGATAGTCTAAAAGCCCAAGGCGCTGTATTTGTTGAGGAATTGGACGAAGTACCATCAGGGGCTCCGGTTGTTTTTTCTGCGCATGGGGTACCGAAATCGGTGCCAGCCGACGCAGAAAGCCGTGGCTTGGATTATCTGGATGCTACCTGCCCGCTGGTGTCCAAAGTGCATCGGCAAGCCGAACGACAGGTTGAGGCCGGTCGTCACATCGTGTTTATTGGCCATGCCTATCATCCTGAAGTCATCGGAACATTCGGCCAGGTTCCCGATGGCGCGATGACTTTGGTGCAAACCGTCGAGGATGCACGCAGTTTTGAAACGAGCACGCCTGAAAATTTGGCATTTTTGACCCAAACGACGCTTTCCGTTGATGACACTGCCGAAATCGTCGCTGAATTGCAGCAGCGCTTTCCCAATATTGTCGGCCCGAAAGGCGAAGACATTTGTTACGCGACGTCAAACCGGCAAGAATCGGTTAAAGCTATCGCACCGGAGTGCCAGCTAGTCCTTGTTATCGGCGCTCCGAACAGTTCAAACTCGCTTCGGCTAGTCGAGGTAGCCGAACGTTGCGGCACGCCAGCTAGGCTGGTCCAGCGCGCAGACGAAGTGGATTTTGCTTGGCTGGACACGGTCACAACTTTGGGGCTCACCGCTGGTGCGTCTGCACCGGAAGTGTTGGTGCGCGAATTCATCAGCCGTATCGGCGAACGATTTGATATCACCGAACGCCAGACAGTGACCGCCGAAGAGAGCATAACGTTTAAGCTACCTCGCGGACTTGAAATCACCACAGAGAAAGTCTGATGGCTGTTTACACACACGTTAGCGCAGAGGCTGCCACTGCGTTATTGGCACGGTACGACGTCGGAAAATTGACCGCGCTAAAGGGTATCGCAGAGGGTGTTGAAAACAGCAATTTCCTTTTGGAAACTGACCAATCGCGATTCATTCTGACCCTGTACGAAAGCCGAGTAAATACATCGGACCTGCCCTATTTTCATGATTTATTGGCTCATTTGCACCGTAAAGGCTGTCTTGTACCCCGTTTCATTGAAGACAAAGATGGCAATTGGTTGCAAGATATTGCTGGACGCAAAGGCTGCCTGATTGAGTTTCTATCCGGTGTATCTGTTACTGATCCGGACCCAGATGTTGCCTATAATGTCGGCCAAGCGCTTGGGAAAATGCACGCCGCGCTGGATGGCTTTTCGCAAGCACGTCTCAATCCGCTTGGGCAATCAAGCTGGCGCGAATTGTACGAAAGATGTTCAACTGACGAAAACAAGCCGCAATTGGCACTTTTAGACACACGGATCACTGACGAATGTGACCATTTGGAAACGCATTGGCCCGATGGTTTGGTCCAATCGGCTGTGCACACTGACCTTTTTCCCGACAACGTCCTTACTCTTGATGGCGCAGTTACCGGACTGATAGATTTTTACTTCGCCTGCACCGATGCGCGTGCTTACGATCTGGCCGTTACCCATTGTGCGTGGAGTTTTAGCGCCGATGGCGAGCATTATTATCCTGATATCGGCGCTGCAATAATCGCGGGCTATCGAAGTGTTATAGACCTTGATGCCGCCGAATTGGCGGCGCTGCCCATTTTGGCCCGCGGCGCTTGCCTGCGATTTTTGCTGACCAGGCTTTATGATTGGTTCAACACGCCGGCTGGCGCGATGGTGTCCCGAAAAGACCCACTCGCCTTTTTGCGCCGCCTTGACCATTATACGACACACGGCCTAGTCGCGTAAGGCGATGAAATCCGTTGAAATCTTTACCGATGGTGCCTGTAAAGGCAATCCTGGTCCGGGAGGATGGGGGGCAATCATCCGCTACGGTTCGCACGAAAAGGAAATTTCCGGAGGTGATACGGATACTACAAACAACCGCATGGAGCTTACCGCGACGATCCGCGCGTTAAACACGCTTATCGAACCCTGTTCAGTCAAACTGTGCACCGACAGCAAATATGTGATCGATGGCATTACCCGTTGGGTAAGCGGCTGGCAGCGCAACGGCTGGAAGAATGCATCCAAACAGCCCGTCCGTAACGCCGAGTTATGGCACGATTTAATCGAAGCTACCGCACGGCATCAGGTTGAGTGGATCTGGGTAAAGGGCCATAGTGGCCATGTTGAAAACGACCGCGCCGATCAGCTGGCCAGCGACGCCGCCAACGCAGCCGTGGCAGGATGATTGTTTAACGCAGCCTATCGGGCGCGTAATCGGCAGCATGGGTTGCAAGAACAGGATTTGGATTTTCCAAAAGCGCCGCTGCCGCCATCTTTGCAACAGCAGGCGCAGTCTGAATTCCAAATCCGCCCTGCCCCGCCAGCCAGAAAAATTCAGGGCGTTGCGGATCGCGTCCAATCACGGGAAGCCGATCTGGTGCAAAACTTCGCAAACCTGCCCATTTGCGTTCTAATCGTGTGATTTTCCAATCCACTACCTGTTGAAACCGATCGATTGCTCGCGCAATATCCATCTCGTCGGGTGCAGCGTCACAGGCTTTTGACAGAATTTCATCATGCGGACTTAGCCATACTTTGCCGCCAGCCTCTGGCTTGAAATAGAAACTGCCGTCGAGCCCCACGACCAGCGGCAGCGCAGCAGGCGCCTCAGGCTCCACAGCCAATTGCATAATCGTGCGCCGGTAAGGCACAATGCCGATAGGCTTAACGTCTGCGATTTGCGCAACGGCATCCGCCCATGCCCCTGCGGCATTGACAATCATCTTAGCTGCGTAGCGTCCGCCGGTCGTCTCCAAATGCCAGCGCCCCTGCGAAAATGCCGCCATTAACAACGATGCTTTGCATTGCAAATGTGCCCCAGCTTGCTTTGCCTGCTTCAGGTAACCGGCATGCAAAGCCGCAACATCGATATCGCAACAATCGGGTTCCCAAAGGGCGACATCCCAACCGTCGCGCAAACCGCGAATATGGTTGACTATGCTTGCCTCATCGACCCGATCAAGCGCTACGCCGCTGCGTGCAAAATCGGCTATCATCAAATCGGCGGACTGCGCATCGGCCTTATTCCCAAGATGCAAAGCACCCCGTCGATGCAACAACGCGATATCCGAAAAATTGGCCGGGGGGTTTGCCAAAAAAGGACCAGACGCGCTCGTCAACGGTTGGATCCCGGGACCACCATAGGTCTCGCTCCAAAATGCAGCCGAACGCCCGGTGGAATGATAGCCTGGGGTATCTTCTGTTTCCAACAACAGCACCGTTTTCGCATTGCCGATTTCGGCCGCAAGGCTGGCACCGGCGATCCCGGCCCCGACGATAGCAATATCAAATTCCGTCATTACCGTGCTGCGTGGCGATCAAAAAAATCACGAATAGCCGCCATGCACCTGTCCCGCACAGAATCAGCCTCACGCAACAGCTCGTGCGCAGCCTCATCCCCAAACAGCAGCAATTCCGAATTGGACAGCCGCTTTGCATCGCGGACAATACGTTTGGTATCGACTAGCTTATCCGCAGTCGTCGCCATCACCAAAATGGGAGTATTAACACCCTCCAATATACCGGATTCATTCAATTGCCTGGTCGAGGCGATGGCGCGTTCGACCCAATGCCAGCTTGGCGGTCCCAGTTTTACCTCAGGCCGCGCTTGCCACCAATAAAGCTCGTCAGCGTAGCGATTAGCATCATGGGTTAGAATTTTCGCACGCACATTTAACGGCGACCCCGGCATTTCGCCTTCTTTCCAGGCCGCGCGCGCTGGATCGCCGAGCTTGGTCAGCACCCGCACCACGGCGTGATGCACGGCATAAGGCATGCCCATTGGCTGGATGCCGAGCATGGGTGCTGACAATGCAACTGCATCAGGATCAACCGCCTTTTCGACCAAAGCGCGCATTACCAGATGCCCGCCCATGCTGTGCGCCAGAATAACATGCGGCCCAGGGCTTGCCGATTTCCAATCAGCCCAAAACGCTTTTATATCCGCAATCCAAGTCGCAAAATCATCGATATGGCCAATATGCGGGTCAGAGAGCAATCGCCCCGACCCGCCTTGTCCGCGCCAGTCAAGCGCAGTCACGCGCCATCCGTCGCTTGCCAGCTCCGCCAGTGTTTCAAGATATTTTTCATAATGGTCACCGCGGCCGGGCAAAAACAGCAGCGACCCCCGCGACGCTTTAGGCTGTGCCCAGTCAATCCGTCGTAACGGCCAACCATCAGCGGTTGTCCAAACTGTTTCCAACGCATCCGTTGGAATCGCACGGCGATTAAATGGCATTGCAGAGACAGCCATGGTTACCTTTTGCTAATCTTTAGTGGTTAACAGCGTCCAAATGGACCATCAAATCCTCATCTACGTGCTGCTTTGCGGCTTGGCAATCGGACTGCTGATTTCGGCCTATACCGATATTCGTCACCGTTTGATTTTAAACGCCGTTACACTGCCTATAGCGTTGGCAGCGCCGATATATTGGTATGCGATTGGTGACTTTCACCTAGCGGCAATTGGTGTTCATTTTGCAACCGCAGCCGCAGTTTTTGTCTTTTTTGCATTATTGTTCCGTTTTGGGGCAATGGGTGGAGGAGATGTCAAACTTTTCAGTGCTTTAGCGCTGTGGTTTGATGTGGTTTGGGTCATGCGCCTACTGGTCGTAGCCTCGCTACTCGGTGCGCTGGTAACCATCGTTTTTTGGCTGATTCACAAGCGTCGCAACAAGGTTGGCCCTGTAAAGGTCCCTTATGGAGTGGCCATTGCCCTTGCGGGACTTTGGGTGGCCGGTGAACATATTTTTAACCATTTTAGATGAATAGCAGTCTCACATAGGGGACCTTTCAGGAGCTTAGTTCGTCATGGATAGGAAAAAGTTGATCTTGCTGGTGGCTGCGTTGGTAATTGCCGCGCTAACCGCTTTCATGGCACGAACGATGTTTTCAGGAGGCAACACTGCCCCTGCGGCTTCGGCGAAGCCACCCGAACCTACCGGCCCACAAGTGCTGGTAGCGACGCGGGCATTGCCGGTCGGTACAATAATCACTGCAGATGCATTCCGGTATCAGCCTTGGCCCAAAGAGTTGGTCGAGGAAGCCTATTTCATCAAACCCGATGGATCGAACCCGGTAATCGCAGCTGTCACAGGCGAAGCACCAAAAGAAGCGGCCCCAGCCACCGACGCTATGCAGGATTTGTTGGGTACCGTTGTACGCAATCCGATCACTGCTGGTCAGCCACTTACTAAAGGCTCACTTGTATTTCCTGGGGATCGTGGCTTTCTGGCTGCGGCGCTTGCCCCGGGCATGAGAGCCGTCACAGTGCCAGTGTCCGCACTTACAGGGGTTGCAGGCTTTGTTTTCCCGGGTGACCGCGTTGATATGGTGTTGACCCAGAACGTTGCGGGTCAAGGTACAGGTGACTCGCTGAAAGTTTCCGAAACGATTATCCGCAACTTGCGTGTGCTTGCAACCGATCAACGGGCGCAGGCGGCCAAGGATGAAAACGGCAACACTGTCGTATCTGCTTACAAGCTGGTGACAGTGGAAGTAACGCCGCGACTGGCCGAAAAAATTGCCGTTGCGCAAACCATTGGTACGCTTAGCCTTTCGCTACGCTCTTTGGCGGATAATGCTGCTGAACTGGAACAGGCATTGGCATCGGGTTCGGTTGATTTGCCAAAAGGGGCATCTCCTGAAGAAGAAGCCCGCATTTTAAGCCAGCTGAACAAGCAGCCGGTATCGGGTGCCAGCAGCTACACTACAGGCGGCGAAGTATCGCGCTTTCAGCGTCGCACCCCCCCTGCAGTGACGCCTGTGCAGATTGCAAAAGAGCAAGTGCAACTGTCCAAGCAGATTGAAAAAGCAACCAAAGGTCCGATTGTCCGCGTGTCGCGCGGCGGCAACGCTACCGAAGTTTCTGTGGACCGGAGGTAATGGTCATGAAAATCAAAACATTGTTAAAAACTGGTGCGGTATTTGCTGCGCTTTGCACAGCCGGCGTCAGCTATGCATCTGCCGCTAAGACAGAAACCAACACATCCGCCGCCAGCGGCAAAGTGATTGTTATGTCCATCGGCCGCGGTCAGCAGATTAACTTGCCAACGGCCGTAACCGATGTTGTTGTCGCTGACCCGCTTATTGCAGACGTCGATGTTCGCAGCGCGAAACAAATCTACATCCTTGCAAAAGGCGCGGGTGAAACCACAGTCTATGCAACCGATGCAGCCGGACGCAACGTCTATACGGCAACGATCCGGGTAGGATCAAACATCGACTCGATTGACCAGATGCTCAAACTGACGATGCCCGACGCGGACATTCAAGTGACAACCATGAATGGTATTGTGTTGTTGACGGGATCGGTGAGGCAGCCGGATGATGTTATCGAGGCAGAAGATCTCGTTCAGCAATTCGTGGGCGCTGCGAAAGTCGTCAGCCGTCTGAAAACGGCAACGCCAATGCAGGTCAACCTGCAAGTGCGGATTGCAGAAGTCAGCCGTTCGCTTGCGAAAGAAATTTCCAGTAACTTTACAACACGCGATACAAGCACAGGCGGTGCCGTGTTTGGAATTGGGCGCGGTCGTCAAGCAACAATTACCAACAACGCAAATCCTTTAAACCTGCCAATCATCAATGCGTGTACGTCATTTGGTCTGCCAGTAGAGTGCGGGCTACAATTACCTTTTAATCCACAAACTGGCCAGTTTTTGAACAACATAGGTTCAACCCAGTTCAACTTCAGCAATCCCGCGGGCTCAAATATCCTCAACATCGCAGGTAAATTATTTGGTCTCGATGTTGCCGCCGGGTTTGACCTTGCGGAGCGTGCAGGTCTTTCGTCTACATTGGCAAACCCGAACCTGACAGCAATGTCAGGCGAGACGGGCGAGTTTCTGGCGGGAGGATCGTTTCCGATCCCTGTGTCTGATTCTTTTGGTTCGATTTCGGTGCAGCAACAAACCTACGGTATCAACTTGCGGTATACACCAGAAGTTATGGCGGATGGTCGAATCCGCCTGCGGCTTCGAACCGAAGTGTCCGATATCACATCACAAGGCGCTGTTCGCATCAACGGAACGGAAATTCCGGCTTTGCTGACCCGTATGGCCGAAACTACTGTCGAACTTGGTTCTGGCCAAAGTTTCATGATCGCGGGTCTTTTGTCAAACCAGGCAAGTTCGTCCGTGGACAAATATCCGGGACTCGGCGACGTACCGGTGGTTGGCGCATTGTTCCGGTCAAACGGGTGGAAGCGAAATCAGACCGAGCTCGTAATTGTAGTTACGCCCTATCTGGTGCAGCCAGTTTCGGAATCCGAGATCAAGTTGCCGACCGACGGATTTAACACTCCTAATGATCTGGAGCGCATCTTGTTGAATAAAGATGCGGATAGCTCAGGAAAAAATCTTGAACGCCCTGGTCCAACGGTTGGTCCAGAGCAAACAGACGGCCCCTCGCTGGGTTCGATGAACGACGAAAAGCCCGCGCTTGCCGGCAAGTCAAAAAAATCAGGCGCCAAAACCGCTGCGAAAGCAGACGGTCCCGGCTTCACTTTTGAATAACGCGCGTAAGGAGAATGACCATGAAAGCAAAAATCATTGCAACAGCGGCATTGGCTTTCTGCCTTGCGGGATGCGGATCAATGGGCGCGAACACATCAATGTATTCGACCAACCAACCGGTTGTTGAACGCACAAATTACGCGATCGACGTTAATCTGGACGGCTATTCAGGCATTGCCGACCCAGAGCAGCGCCGGGTAGCCGATTGGTTCGATAGTTTGAAACTTGGTTTCGGAGATCGGATCGCGTTGGATTATGGCGATGCCACGGCCAGCGCCGCTGCGAAACAGCAGGTTGCTTCACTCGCGGCCGAGCACGGGTTGATTATGGGCGAAACTGCACCGGTTACTGCTGGCTATGTAGCCGCCGGCACAGCCCGGATTGTTGTAACGCGATCAACAGCCAGCGTTCCAAATTGCCCCAATTGGGAAAAACCGAACGAAGCAAACTTCAATTCCAGCAACCATCCCAATTACGGGTGTGCGGTTAACAGCAACATGGCCGCAATGGTTTCTGATCCAGAAGATCTGGTTCGCGGACGTGAATCGACCGCGCGAAATAGCCGCGGCGGCAAACCAAAACCGACAGGAGGCAATTGATGAACGCGCCTTGGAAATCAGGAACGACCGGAATTCGCGATCCGTTCAGCGCCTATATCTGCGATGACCTTTCGCTTGATGTGGTACGCAGTGTTTGCGACGACATGGGTTGGGCGCAGGAAAAGGCGAACAAGGGCGGTCTGCGCAATGCAGTACAGTCGCTATCGGTTGCGGCCAGTCCGCAGATACTTTTGATCGATCTGTCTGAATCAGGCGATCCGATCAACGATATCAATAGCCTTGCCGAAGTTTGCGAACCCGGAACGCTGGTTATCGCCATGGGTCAGGTAAATGACGTACGTCTATACCGCGATCTGATGATGTCAGGTTTGCATGACTATTTGCTGAAACCCATCAGCCCGGATGTATTGCGTGACGCAATTTCTCATGCTCAGGTAGCGATCAGCGCTCCGCGTCAAGATGATGCAACTACCGATAAACAGCATGTTTCTGTTGCTGTCATAGGAACACGCGGCGGCGTCGGCGCATCCACAATCGCCAGTTCGCTTGCGTGGCTGTATTCCGAACGCATGGGTCAGTTGACCGGTTTCCTAGACCTGGACATCCATTTTGGGACAGGCGCTTTGGGTCTTGATCTGGAACCGGGCCGCGGTCTTATGGATGCCATTGATAACCCGAGCCGCATCGATGGTCTTTTTATTGAACGTGCGATGATTAAGGGCAATGAAAAGCTCTCTATCTTGTCGGCAGAAGCTCCGATTGGCAGCCCGATCTTAAGCGATGGCTCGGCGTTTTATCAGCTCCAGGAAGAATTTAAGGCTGCGTTTGAAAACACGGTCATTGACCTTCCACGCAGCATGCTGATCGCCTATCCGCACCTTCTGAACGATGTGAATATGGTTGTAATTGTGTGCGAAATGACGCTGGCGTCTGCACGCGATGCCATTCGTTTGCTCGCCTGGTTTCGTTCCAATGCGCCGCAATGTCAGACATTAGTGGTCGTGAATAAATCGCATGCGGCGGCAACCGAAGTGACACGCAAGGATTTCGAAACTTCGATCGAACGCGCACTCGACCTTGTTTTGCCGTTTGATAGCAAAGCCACGATACAAGCAGCTCGGACGGGCAAACCTGTCGTCGAAGGTGCGAAAAGCAGCAAGGTTTCCACCGGAATTGTATCGCTTGTAGATCTGATTAACGATGCAACAACGGTTGAGATCGCGACCGATGGCGATGGCAAGGGCGCAAAAAAGAAAAAAGGCTCCATGCTTGGCGGTTTGGGATCGATGCTCAGCAAGAAAAAGAAATGATGGCCAGGCCGCAGGTGCTGAGCGTCCACCATAAATTCGGGACAAGCAACTAATGACGCAATTTGCTATAATCGCTATTGGGGCTGCATTAACTCTTGGCATGTTTGCTTTTGTGCTGTTGAGCCCGGCAGGCAGCACTACCGTAAAGCGCCTGAATGGGTTTCGTGCGCGCTACTCGGATAGCGACACGGCCCAAGTTGAGCAGCAGATGCGCAAAGCCATCGCTGCGCGGCGACCGCTTAACCTGACTGCTGGCCATCAGATGTCAAAGAAAGACCGTTTACGTCTGCGGTTGCAGCAAACGGGTAAGAAATGGACTCTTAAGCAAT
>JANOTI010000267.1:0-14487 GCA_031416255.1 Sphingomonadales bacterium
GCGCGCCGATGTTTACAAAGCTGGGCATCAGCACGACGTTGCGCGCGATAAAGCTGCCGCGCCGTGCGACTGCGCCGGGGACAACGCGGAAACCGGCTTCGCGGAAACGGTTGTCGCCCCATCCGGCAAACTTGCTTGGCACTTTGTCAAATGCGGGGGAGCCGGCGGAGCCGTTTTCGATGACGACATTGTCGTTCAGGCGGAAGGACAACAGCACTGCCTTTTTCAGCCATTGGTGCACCGCCCAGTTGCCGTCCAGTTTTTCAGCAACGCGGAAACTGCCATTGTCCAGCCCTTCGATAGCGGCCTCAACCGCATCGCGGGCCTCGCCTTTTGTGGCGATGGTCAGAGTATCGCGAGCGTCCCATGCTGCCTCGATTGCGGCTTGTAATGCTTGGCTCATGCTGCTTCCCGTTCTTTAATATTGTGCAGCCAATCGGCCACATCGGTGATTTCGTGATCGACAAAATGCGGAGTATCGCCGCCGCTTTCTGTTTCGGTCGTGTGGTTGATCCAGACTGTGGTCATGCCCATGGCTTTGGCTGGTTCCAAATTGTGCGCGGAGTCCTCGACAAACAAAGCGGTCGTCGGGTCAATGTCAAAGGTGCGGCAAAACGCCTGATAGCTCTCCAACTCTGGCTTTGGCCTGTGCTCCATCTGGTGGATGTCGAACAGCCCCTCAAACACTCCGTCCAGCCCGCGTTTGGTCAGCACTCGTTGCGCATAGGGCGCGTCGGCGTTGGTGAAGATCAACTTGCGCCCCGGCAGCGCCTCGATCCCTGCCCGCAGCCGGTCACACGGTTTCAGCAACGACAGGTCCACATCGTGCACGAAATCGAGATATTTATGCAAATCAACGCCATGTTCCGCCATCAAGCCGCCCAGCGTCGTGCCATAGCTTTTCCAATAGGCATGACGGATTTTGTGCGCCGCTTCGCTATCGATGGCGAAATAATCCTCAACGAACAGCGCAATCCGATCACGCACTTGCTCCATGATATTGTGCTCTGGCCCATAAAGCGTCAAGTCGAGATCAAAAATCCAGGTTTCGATATGAGAGAGATCAGTCGTCATACGCGGCGCTTTAGCATTAAGCCGAAACGCCGCAAGCCTGTTGGTGAAAGCATATTGTTTACGTGCAATTATTGTCTTCATTAAGCCTTGTGAAAGTATCTGGAACACATATCATGGTTCTAAGAGGTCGGATAAAAATGCGCAGCACAGATAAAGCCAGAACGATTGCCATTGGCACTTCAATTATTTTTGCGATGACCGTTTCTGCGTGTGGCGGAAGCGGCGGCGGCGTTAATCCTACGCCACCGCCTCCCGTTGCCGTAACTCCGCCACCTCCTCCACCGCCGCCGCCGCCGCCGCCGCCTCCGCCACCACCACCACCGACAACGAACTTTAACACTTTAGAGTATCAGCGTTCGAATGGCGCAGTGCAGGCACAGGCTATAGCCGCGTACAACGCAGGAGCGTCTGGCCTTGGCGTTATAGCAGGGGTCGTTGACAGCGGAATCGATGAAGACAGCCCTGAGTTTGTAGGCAAAATCCACCCGCTTTCCGGCGATTTCGCAGGCACGCGTGGCTTGCAGGACGAAGGCGGTCACGGCACAGCGGTGTCTGCAGTTTTACTGGCTGCCAAAAACGACGGTAATGTCCACGGCGTAGCATTTGCCGCCACTTTGCTGGTTTTGCGCACAGACACGCCCGGCACCTGTGCCGACACAGACCCGGAAAAAGGCTGCACACATGGCGACAACAATATGGCCCGCGCACTGGACCGCGCAGTTTTGGCAGGGGCAAAAGTTGTCAATTTTTCGCTAGGCGGATCGCCGGCCAATTTCACTTTGCGTGCCGCAATTGATCGCGCAACCGCCGCCGGTGTTGTCTTAGTGTTTTCGGCGGGCAATGATTTTGATACCGAACCGCTAACGGCGATCAATCCTGATTCTTTAGCCATGATTGCGCTTGATCCCATCGCACGCGGGCAGATTATTATTGCAGGGGCAACAGACTCTAACAGACTGATTTCCGCTTTTTCTAACCGTGCAGGAAACGGTGCGAGCAGCTATTTGACAGCGTTGGGCGTACGAGTGCGGGCACCGGATGAAACGGGTACAGCGTTTTTGTGGAGTGGAACCAGCTTTTCCGCGCCGATAATCTCGGGTGCAGTCGCGCTTTTGGCGCAAGCCTTCCCCAATTTGACAGGGCGGCAGATCGTCGATTTGTTGTTACGAACAGCTGACGATCTGGGTGATACCGGAACTGATGCCACTTACGGACGCGGCGAGCTCAATCTGTCGCGTGCTTTTTCGCCGCAGGGCCAAACATCGCTCGCCGCTACTGCAATCCCGGTTTCAATTCTTGGCGCGACAGGGACACTTTCTACTCCAATGGGTGATGCAACCCGAACTGGAGGGCCAAAAACCGTCATCCTTGATTCCTATGGCCGTGCGTTTGACGTTGATTTTTCGGGAACTCTAAACGCCGCCAAATCGACCCCGACTTTGGAGCCTGCCTTGGCCCTTGGGACGCAAACGCGTGTAATGGTCGCCGACAACATGTCGGTGGCACTTTCGGTTGCCGATCGGTCCGGCAGCGTCAGCCTTGACCGGCTCGATCTTAGCCCGGCTGACCGCCAACAGGTGCGCGCAATCGCCGCTTCGGTAATCACTAAATTGGGCCGCGACAAAAGTTTTGCCCTTGGGATCGCACGCAGCAGCGGCGCGCTGATCGATCAAATGTCGATCAGCCGTGCCTCCAGCTTTATCGCAGCTGATGCAGCGCGGAGCAATTTCGGTTTCTACATGCGGCCAAAATCTGCCTTTGCTTATCAACAGGCTGTCGGCAAATTTGGCTTGCATTTCGGCAGCGAGATTGGCGACGCCCGGGTCTGGTCTGATCGCACCACCGATCCAATACGCGCCGCGTATCAAAATCATCGCTACAATCTGGCGCAAGCAGGGCTAGATCGCAAGATAGGGGCAGCAAAGCTATCCTTTGGTGGCACCTATTTGGACGAACGCGCAACAGTTTTGGGGTCGGCAGCGAACATCTGGATTGGAGCAACGGGCGCAAAGAGCTGGTTCGTTGATGCAAAATTGGAACTTGGCCTCGGTAATAGCTGGCAGCTGGGCAGCGCGTACCGACGCGGATGGACGCGGATTGGAGCTGCAGGCTTGCGCGAAAATGCCGATTGGTTGCAAACAGAAGCAACCTCGATTGACCTTACCCGTTTTGGAGTGTTTTCGATCCGCGACCAGCTTGCGCTCCGTTTATCACAGCCGTTGCGTGTAACCGGTGGAGGGGTAAACCTAAACCTGCCGAACAGTTACGACTATGCAAGTTTGACCGCAGGTTTCGAGAACCAGTATGTTTCGCTCGCTCCCACAGGGCGCGAGCGCGATGTTGAGCTAGCGTATGCATCAGCATTATGGGGCGGACGGTTTGGCGCCAATCTGTATTTGCGACAGCAGCCGGGCAATATTGCCGATGCATCAAACGACATCGGCTTAGCTTTACGCTTTAGCCGCACGTTTTAGCCACGGGGGTAGCCAAAGATATTATACGGTAAAGCTCTCTCCGCACCCGCAGCTGCCGGTGGCGTTGGGGTTGTTGAACACAAAGCCTGCGGCGAATTCATCCTCGACCCAGTCCATTGTTGATCCAACCAGATACAGCACCGATCCGCCGTCGATATACAACACGCCGCCGAGGGTTTCGATCTTCTCGTCAAACGCAACCGCCTCGGTCACATAATCGACCGAATAGGCAAGGCCGGAACAGCCACGGCGCGGAGTCGACAGCTTTACGCCGATGGCGTCTGCGGGGGCTTTGGCCATCAATTCGGCGATGCGAGCCTCGGAATTGGGCGTCAGGTTGACGGCGGCGGGGATTACGCGGCGGGGTTTGGTCTCAGTCATCATAACATCCCCAGTTCCAACCGCGCCTCGTCAGACATTTTGGCCGGATCCCATGGCGGATCCCAGACAAGCACCACCTCAGCATCGCCGACACCGGGGACCGCACCTACACGAAGCTCGACTTCGCTCGGCATAGATTCAGCGACCGGGCAATGCGGCGTGGTCAACGTCATCGAGACCAAAGCATGACCGTTGTTAACCTCAACACCGTAAATCAGGCCGAGGTCGTAAATGTTGACCGGGATTTCGGGATCATAAATCTCTTTGATCGCCTCAATGATCGCGTCCTGCAATGCCTCGTCGCCTTCAGCCGCAACCGGCGCGGGCTTCTGCGCAAGGAAACCTTCAAGATAGTCCTTTTTGCGCTCAAAGGTTTCCACTGCGCTTTCAACGCGGGCCTTAGGCGGCGCTTCGACGCTCTCTACTTCTTCAATCTTGATGGTATTTTCACTCATCCGAATATCCTTTGAACGCGATCAAGGCCGCGCACGAGCGCGGCGACATCGCTTTCATCATTGTAAATTCCAAAACTTGCGCGCGCCGTCGCTGGCACGCCCAGATAGTCCATCAGCGGTTGGCAACAGTGATGCCCTGCGCGGATTGCGACACCTTCCTCATCCAAGATAGTGCCGATGTCGTGCGGATGCACCCCTTGCATCGAAAAAGAGACAATCCCCGCCGATTTTTCGGGACCATATAGCGTGATCGAATTGATTGCGCGCAGCGCTTCGCGGGTTTGCGCCGCAAGCGCGCTTTCATGCGCAAAGATCACCTCGGGGCCGATAGCATCGACAAAATCAATCGCGGCATGCAGGCCGATGACTTCGATAATCATCGGTGTGCCAGCCTCAAACCGACCTGGCGCGGGGGCGTAAGTGGTTTTTGCGAAAGTCACCCGATCAATCATGGCGCCGCCACCCTGCCACGGGGGCATCGCGTCGAGCGTTTCCGCACTCGCCCACAACACCCCGACGCCGGTCGGGCCGTAAAGCTTATGCCCCGACAGCACGTAAAAATCGCAGCCGAGTTCAGCCATGTTCAGCCGCATGCGCGGAGCGGCTTGGCAACCATCGAGCAACAGCTTCGCGCCGACGGCATGTGCCGCTTTTGCCGCACGCTTTACGCTGAGGATTGACCCCAGCACATTGAAGACATGCGCCAAGGACACCAACCTGTGCCGCTCAGTCAGGTTCGCCTCAAGCCAGTCGAGATCAATCAGGCCATCGGCGGTCAACGGACAGACATCGATATGCGCGCCGACTTTTTCGGCCAGCATCTGCCACGGCACGATATTGCTGTGATGCTCTAGCTGGCTCAGCATGATGCGGTCGCCCGCCTTCACATTTGCCGGACCCCAGCTTTGCGCGACCAGATTTATACCTTCCGTCGCGCCGCGCACAAAAACGATTTCGGTTGCGCTGGCAGCACCGATAAAGCGCGCAACCCTCTCGCGCGCTGCCTCAAACGCAACTGTCATATTTGCCGAGCGCGCATAGACGCCGCGATGGACGGTGGCGTAATCCACCCCGCCAGCGCGCATCATGGCATCGAGGACGACCTGCGGTTTCTGAGCCGTCGCACCGGTATCGAGGTAGTGCCAGTTGTTAGCAAGCCCCGGAAATTGATCGCGCAAACACGCAATAGAACCACCGTCGCCCCGTGCTTGACACGGGGCCCCGCTCCCTTCTTGCACACCGCCGGTTAAGCGGGACCCCGTGTCAAGCACGGGGTGACGAGCTAGGTGGGCAGAGGAAGTCACACCAGACCCCCCAATTTCGCCAGCGCCAATTCGGTCAGCATCGCCTCATCCGTAGCACCCTCAAACACGCCAGCGACGAACGCCTGCAACATCAGCTTCTTTGCGTCCGCTGGCGCAATGCCGCGTGCTTGCAAATAAAACAGCCCCATCGGGTCGAGTTCGCCAATCGCACAGCCATGCGCGCATTTTACGTCGTCGGCGTAGATTTCGAGTTCGGGCTTGGCATTGGCGGTCGCGCTGCGGTCAAGCAGCATTGCCTTCACCGATTGCACGCTGTCAGTCAGCTGCGCGTCACGCGCCACGGCGACTTTGCCCAGATAGGTTCCGGTCGCTGTGTCGGCCAAAACCGAGCGCACAATTTGCGAAGAGGTCGCTTTGGGTTCTGCGTGAGTGACGGTGGTGACGATTTCCAACGTCTGCGAACCGCCACCAATCTGGACTGCGCCCAGTTTGAAATCGGCACCTTCGTGCAGCGTGACATTCAACTCCACCCGCCCATAATCGCCGCCGATATTCAGCACATGGATCGCCACAGTCGCGCCTTTGCCGATAGCGAGATCAAGCTGGTGGATCGAACCGCCATCCTGAACAATCGTCCGCACGAAATTCGCGCCAGCAGGCACCACAACAGCCTCCGCCGCAGGCAAAGGCCAAACGCGCTTTAGCGCATCAATATCCGAATAACGCCAAGCCTCATCACGGCGAGTAGGAAGCGTCACAGTCATCGCAGCACACCCTCTTCATGTCTTCGTGTCTTCGTGCGAGCTAAATTTGACTCGCACGAAGGCACGAAGGCACAAAGAAGAGAAGAAATGATGCCTGCGGCGCTCATGCGGCAAGTTCCTTGTACCCATCGCGCTCCAGTTCCAGCGCGAGTTCAGCCCCACCGGTGCGCGTAATCCGTCCGCCGTCGAGCACATGGACGAAGTCCGGCTTCACATAATCGAGCAGCCGCTGGTAATGCGTAATCAGCAGCACCGCCTTATCAGGCCGCCGCATGATCCGGTTGATGCCGTCGCCCACGGTGCGCAGCGCGTCGATGTCTAGCCCGCTGTCTGTCTCATCAAGGATAGCCAGCGCGGGGTCGATGATGCCCATCTGCACCATCTCGTTGCGCTTCTTCTCGCCGCCCGAAAAGCCGACATTTACCGGGCGCTTGAGCATGTCCATATCCATGCCGAGCGCGCCCGCCTGTTCGCGCGCAACCTTGAGGAACTCACCGCCGGACAGCGGAGCCTCACCGCGATGCTTGCGCTGAGCATTCAATGCTTCGCGCAGAAACTGCACGTTAGACACCCCTGGGATTTCGACCGGATATTGGAAGCCGAGGAAGAGGCCAGCAGCGGCGCGTTCATGCGGATCAAGCGCGAGCAGATCCTGCCCCTTAAAGGTCACCGAGCCCTCGGTCACCTCATAACCCGGTCGCCCCGACAGCACATACCCCAGCGTCGATTTCCCCGCGCCATTGGGCCCCATGATCGCATGGATCTCGCCCGCGTTCAGCGAGAGCGTGAGGCCCTTGAGAATAGGCTTGTCGCCAACATTGGCGTGGAGGTTAGTTATTTGGAGCATGACGTCTTTCAAAATAGTTCGTTAATAGCGGCAACAAACTTCGGATCATCAATTGGCAATCCCGAAGCATCGCCAATCACCATGTCAAAGGTGCAGTTAGGGCAAAATGCAGTGGCCTTATCCGACAAAAGAGACGGCCCGGCTCGATATCCATTTCCCATGGGATTCAGCCATTCAACAATTTGGTCAGGTGCAAAATAGGCGTTAGGCAGACTGTTTGCCGCGCAAAAATAGCAAACGCAGCGATCACTAGCTTGTATTTCGCGCACGTTCTCAAAGCAGTGCTCATGAGCGGCAGTGATTTGGGCTTCCGTCCACATCACCCAACACTCCCCTCAAGCGAAATCCCCAACAACTTCTGCGCTTCCACCGCAAATTCCATGGGCAGTTGCTGCAACACTTCCTTAGCAAAGCCGTTGACGATCAGCGCCACTGCTTCCTCGGCATTCAGGCCGCGTTGCATTGCGTAGAACATCTGATCGTCGGAAATTTTGCTCGTCGTCGCCTCATGTTCGATCTGCGCGCTGGGGTTGCGTACTTCGATATAGGGGACGGTATGCGCGCCGCTTAAGGAACCGAGCAGCAGTGAATCACACTGGGTGAAGTTGCGCACGCCCTCTGCATTGGGCGCGACGCGCACCAGCCCGCGATAGGTGTTGTTGCTGTGCCCGGCGCTGATGCCCTTTGACACGATGGTCGAGCGCGAGCCCTTGCCATTGTGGATCATTTTGGTGCCGGTGTCGGCCTGCTGGTAATTGTTGGTCACCGCGACCGAATAAAATTCACCGACGCTATTCTCGCCGTTCAGCACGCAGCTTGGATATTTCCACGTCACCGCGCTGCCGGTTTCGACCTGAGTCCAGCTCACCTTGCTGTTCCGCCCTTGGCACAATGCGCGCTTAGTGACGAAATTATAGATGCCGCCCTTGCCCTCGGCGTCGCCGGGGTACCAGTTCTGCACAGTGCTGTATTTGATCTCTGCATCGTCCAATGCGACCAGTTCGACCACGGCGGCGTGAAGCTGATTCTCGTCGCGCATCGGCGCGGTGCAGCCTTCTAGGTAGGAGACGTAGCTACCTTTGTCGGCGACAATCAACGTGCGTTCGAACTGGCCGGTATTTTCCGCGTTGATGCGGAAATAGGTGGAAAGCTCCATCGGGCAACGCACGCCTTCGGGGATGTAAACGAACGTGCCATCCGAAAAGACCGCGCAGTTGAGCGTGGCGAAATAATTGTCGTGCATCGGCACAATCTTGCCGAGATATTTGCGGACGAGGTCGGGATATTCCTTAATCGCTTCGGAGATGCTGCGGAAGATGACGCCTGCGCGTTCGAGTTCCGCGCGGAAGGTGGTCGCGACCGAAACTGAGTCAAACACGGCATCCACAGCCACACGGCGTTGCGGCAAGCCGCCATCTTCGCCGCCTTCAACACCCGCCAGCAATTTCTGCTCCGCAATTGGAATGCCAAGTTTTTCATACACGCGAAGGATTTCGGGATCGACCTCATCAAGCGAACCCAGCTTTGGCTTCACCTTTGGCGCGGCGTAATAATAGGCGTCCTGATAATCAATCGGCGGCACGTTCAGCTTGGCCCAATCGGGCGGCGTCATCGTTTGCCACATGCGGAATGCCTTCAACCGCCATTCCAGCATCCATTCGGGCTCGTTCTTTTTGCCGGAGATAAAGCGGACGGTGTCCTCGGTCAGGCCTTTTTCGGCGAATTCGGTTTCAATGTCCGAAGACCAGCCATGCTCGTAATCAGCCACCTTATCGGCGGCATCCCATGCGGCTTGATCTTTGAGTGCAATATCGTCAGTCATCGCGACAGGCTCATCAATGAGATATTGGCAAGCGCACCGCGAACGGCACCGTTGACGACACCCATATGCGGCTTCACCGCGCAGTTAGATTCAATCGCACAATGGCACGTCTGTTCGTTGACACAGCCGGTGAGAGCAATCGGTCCTTCGACCGCCTCGATAATATCGGCCAAAGTGATCGCCGCTGCGGGCCGGGCGAGTTGAATACCGCCGCCTGCACCACGCACAGAACGCAGCAAGCCGCCCTTTGACAATATGCTGACCAGTTTTTGCACCGTGGGCAACGCAATGCCGGTTTCAGACGCAAGTTCAGTCGCCGACGTGCGAAGGCCGCCACAATGGCGTGCTGCTGCACCCATCACCACCACTGCATAATCTGCCATATTGGATAGCCGCATAAAGCACCCGAATCCTAATCAGATAAAATCGTTCCGATTATCTATGTGGGCCAGCTGCGCGTAGAAATCAACCCATCCCGCTTAGGGAATAAGCCTAGTTAGGTTCGGCATAGTCCGGATCAGGCACTTCATCCTGGCCTTCTCTGCTGCGACCCATTGCGCGATCCACCCATTCATCGTCAACAGACTCTGGCTCGATTGCCTCGTCAGCCCCTGGAATTGCCTCGGGAAGTTGCTCCCCCTCAATCGGCTGGCCAAATTCGTCGAGCAGTACTTCCTCGCCATCCGCACCCAACGTCATCTCTTCGCCATCCAAACGTTCTGGGAACGTAACATCGGTGGCAAATTTCTCAACCGGTCGCCCCGATACCGCAACGCGCATATAGCTGCCCCATGCGGTCGCAGGTGCGTTGCCGCCCTGCAAATTGCCCACTGCCCGGGCATCATCGCGCCCCATCCATACGCCTGTGGTAAGGCCAGACGAGAAACCAAGGAACCAGCCGTCCTTGTTGCTTGATGTCGTGCCGGTTTTGCCGGCTGCTGGCCTTCCGATCTGTGCGGCACGGCCAGAACCCGCCGTGACTGCCGATTGCATCAGGTCCGTTACGCCAGCTGCAACATAAGGCTGCACCAATTGCGCGCCGCTCGATGCTTTGTGGCGATAGATGACTTCGCCATCAATGGTAGTCACTTTGCTGATCGCATAGGGCGTAATGCTACGGCCATTTGCGGCGATTGCGGCAAAGGCGCGGGTCATTTCGATCACGCGGGTTTCCGATGATCCCAGCACCATCGCAGGGCCGGTGCTGATCGGTGTGGAAATGCCGAAACGCCGCGCCATATTGGCAATTGCGCCAGTCCCCACTTCATCGCCGATTTTTGCAGCAACGGTGTTTTTGGAATAGGCAAAGGCGGTGCGCAATGTGATTTCACCGGCATAGCTGCCGCCGCTGTTTTTCGGCGACCAGCCGTCGATAGTAACCGGTTCATCGACGACTTTATCGTCGGGGCGAAATCCGGCCTCTAGTGCCGCAAGATAGACAAAGGCTTTCCACGACGACCCCGGTTGGCGCAACGCAGTGACCGCCCGGTTATAGTTGCTTTTGGCATAGTTGGTTCCGCCGACCATCGCACGCACAGCGCCGTCGCGATCCAGTGTGACCACTGCGCCTTGCGATCCGCGCGGTACGTGCGCGGACAAGGACGCAGAAGCTGCGCGCTGCATAGTCAGGTCAATTGTCGTCCAAACATCAATCGGCTTTTCAGTTTCATCGATCAGGCCATCAAGCTGTGGCAGCGCCCAATCGGTGAAGTAACGCACACTGTCTTGCGATTTCTGCGACGCCAGCTTTACTTTTGCTGGCTTGACTGATGCGGCTTGCTCTGCCGTAATCATACCCGCATCCTGCATCACTTCGATAACCACCCCGGCACGGCCGATGGCGGCCTGCGCGTCGGCTGTAGGGGAATAATGCGAAGGTGCTTTCACAAGCCCCGCAATAATCGCGGATTCAGCAAGCGTCAGCTCTTCCGCCCCATGATCGAAAAACTTGCGGCTGGCTGCGTCAACACCAAAGGCACCGCCACCGAAATACACTTTGTTCAGATACAATTCGAGGATCTGGTCTTTGGAAAACTTCGTCTCCATCGCCATCGACAAAATGATTTCGCGGATCTTACGGCCAAATTCGCGGCGGTTGTTCAGATACACTGTCCGCGCCAGCTGCTGCGTGATTGTGGATCCGCCCTGCGACCATTTGCCGCTGGTTGCCCGCACGTAAAACGACCGGACGATACCAATCGGATCGACACCGGGATGGTAATAAAACCGCCGGTCCTCAACCGCGACCATCGCGTCTTTCATGTCGCTTGGCAGCTCCTTGACCGTTATCCAACGACCAAAGCTGGGGCCCAAGGTTTGAATAACTGTGCCGTCAGCGGCACGCACGCGGATCATCTGACCATTGGGGGAGGACTTCAAATCCTCAAAACCCTTTATCTCGTTACGGGCGACTGCAACGAAAATTCCGACAATCAAAAGCCCCATCAAAGCGACGGCGATTCCGATCTTCAGCAATAAGAAAAACCACCGCGCAAACCGCGATTTTTCCGTTGCTCTCTGTGCTGTTTTTGCCATTGACGCACTGTTACCGGTTCAGCGGAAATCCGACAAGCGGCAATAATGCCGGGCTATTCCGGTTCAAAATCCAGCGACACACTGTTGATGCAATACCGCAACCCTGTTGCCCCGGGTCCATCGGGAAAGACATGCCCCAAATGCCCGTCACAGCACGAACAGCGGACTTCGATACGGTGCATGCCGTGGCTATGATCGTGAATTTCGGTCACAGCGTCGGCAGCGACAGGCGCTGTAAAGCTAGGCCAGCCAGAACCGCTGTCAAATTTGTCGGTCGATTGAAACAGCAACGTTCCGCATCCACCGCAATGAAATGCACCATCGCGTTTCTCAACATTCAACGCGCCGCTAAACGCCCGTTCGGTGCCGGCTTCACGCAGGACATGATATTGCACTGGCGAAAGGCGGGCACGCCATTCTTGCTCGTTAAGGTCGATCTTTTCCATTTGGCTAATGTGGGTGCACAACGGCCCCGCGTCAAGTTACGCGCATTTACGAATAATTCACCATGCGGCGCCAGAATAGGGCAATGAAGCCTTTACCTCAAATTCTGCGCTACAGCTTTGGATTTTGCTTGCTGGTACAATGCGGAATCGGCGCGTCCTTTGCGCAAGCTGCAAACGAGATACCATTGCAAGTTGAAATACGCACGCAACTGGATTTCAGCAAAGCGGCAGCCGGCGGAGCCAGCGGTGGCCGGATCAGCATCGACCCGAACAACGGATCGCGGCAAGTGGACGGCGGCATTATTGACCTTGGCGGCTCTGCGCTTGCCGGATCAGCGGTCATCACCGGAGAACCGGGCCGTTTCATTCGCGTTGACTTGCCATTGTCGATCCGCATGTCTGGAACCCATGGTGGGGCGATCGAAATCCGAAACCTGCGCACCAATTTGCCACCAAACGCTAGGCTCGATGGGTTCGGCAAATTGGAATTCAGCTTTGGTGGCGATCTTGAGGTTAAGGGCAGCGTTGCAGGCACATTCCGCGGACGAATTCCGATTACCGCGGAATATGAGTAAAGCCTAGCGCGCTCTCGCCGCCGACCGGGCAATGCGCGCTAGTTCTTCCTCAAGCAAAACCGAGCCCAAGTCCGCACCCAATGCCATGACTTTCTGTTCGACCTCAATCAAATGCCCCATCAATCCGGCAAGCCTTGGCGAGGTCCAGCATCTCAGCTGCGCTTCGTGCTCGCCTTGTTCTTTCCAGAAAATCGATTTGGTGGCCCGGATTAGCGCACCCGGTTGAGCGCCGTTATCGACCTTTGCCCGCAAGCCAGCGAGCAAAACCGCACGCCTTTGCATAGCGCGGGTAACCCGCACTGCATCAACACCAACAGCGCGCGCCTCCGCAAGTTGCCGCCCCAGCGCCCGCACTTCACCCGCCATCACGCGGTTGATAAGCGCGTTGACATCCTCTTCACTTGTTTCTGCAGCAAGGGCCGTGAACGCAGCGGCTTCAACCAGAACGGGCCGTTCGGGGCTGGCGTCATGATACAGCGCCAACTTTTCAACTTCGCTTGCCGCCAGCCGCCGATCCTGCCCAGTATAGCGCGCAATCTGTGCAGCAAGGGCCCGGTCAAGTTTTAGCCCCGCGGACCGTGCCAACATCAACACATGGTCAGTCGCCTCAGCTTCACTGGGGAGATAGCAGATATAGGCCATCGCGCGCGGCGAACCCTCAACCAGCCGCCGTAGCTTGCTGCCTTTGGTCAAATTGCCCGCCGTTGCGATGACCGGATTGCCTGCCTGTTCAGCGGACAGAAGATTTTCGACCGCATCCAGCCCTTCATCGCGTGCGAAGTTCAGCCGGATATAGCGAATATCGCCGAACAGCGACGTCGATGCCGCTTCATCGGCCAGCAATGCCGGATCACCGCGCAGCTTTGCGCTGTCGATATCCACAGCCTCCGCCTCTGGCCCCATGTTCGAAGCCATTGTCGATGCCATCGCGGCGATCGCGGATTCGTCTTGCCCAAAAATCAGGAACAGGCGGATGTCAGGCCTGCTGGAAATCGCTGCAACGAAATCGCCTTCGCGCAGCTTTGGCGCGCTCATTTGAGTTCGCGCGCGTAAATCGAAATACGCGTAACAATTTGTTCGGCAACTTCCTGCGTCAGGTTTTCGAGTGCGGTGTTTTCGCCTGCAATCGTTGCATATTCCGAACTGACCACGTCTATTCCGGCATCGGAACCAGCGGTTGCATCAAGCACCGTTTTGCCGCTTTCCAAATCGATCAGCTGGTAGCGCGCGCGCAACGTCCGGCGTTCGCGGGTTACTGTGTCATCGGCACGGATACCAAAGCCTTCGATCTGGTCGTCGAGCTTAATTGTGAGCTTATACCGCGTGGTTGCCGCCCCGCCAGCGGTCAGCCGATCGTTTAAGGCGTTGCGCATCAACCAGCCGTTTTTGCCCTCGATGGGGTCAACGGTGACTGCACCTAGCAAGCCGGACACGGCGCCTTGCGATCCGCCGCTATAAAGCGGTTGCAGCCCGCAAGCTGTGAGTGTGAAGGATACCAAGGCAACCAGCCCCAAAACACCGTTAGTCCTGAGCCTGTCGAAGGACGGGTTTGCTAACCGTGCTTCGACAAGCTCAGCACTAACGGTATTGGCTGCTGAAACTTGTTTGCTCATAATACGATATTCACCAGTCTGTCAGGAACCAAGATCACCTTTTTGGGCGTTGCTCCGTCCATGGCACGCTGCACCTTCTCGCTCGCCAGCGCAAGCGCTTCGAGGGTGTCTTTGGGTGTGCCTTTGGCAATGGTCAGCGTGTCGCGCAACTTGCCCATCACTTGCACCGCAATCGTCACCTCGTCATCGACGAGCAATGCCGGATCGTGCGATGGCCAAGGCTGCCCCGCGATTAG
>JANOTI010000268.1:0-3573 GCA_031416255.1 Sphingomonadales bacterium
AACATCGGCGGCGGGCAGATCGATTTTGTTGATGACTGGGACGATTTCATGGTCGTGCTCGATGGATTGGTACACGTTGGCCAGCGTTTGTGCTTCGACCCCTTGCGCGGCATCGACGACGAGCAGCGCGCCTTCGCACGCCGCGAGGCTACGCGAGACTTCATAAGCGAAGTCGACATGGCCCGGGGTGTCCATCAGGTTCAGTTCGTAGGTGACGCCGTCGTTCGCGGTGTAATCCAGCCGTACCGTCTGCGCCTTGATCGTAATCCCGCGTTCTTTCTCAATGTCCATATTATCAAGGACTTGCGCCGACATCTCACGTTCGGAAAGGCCACCGGTATGTTGGATTAACCGGTCAGCCAAGGTCGATTTGCCATGGTCAATATGGGCAATAATGGAGAAATTGCGAATTTTTTCCAGCGGGATAGACATTTTTGAGAACACATTTCAGAATCGAACGGAGCACTATAGCTCACCGGTTGCGACGCCCCTAGCAGTGCGCCGCTATCGCATCAAGCGCGGCACTAAACCGTATATCGCCCTGCCCCCGGATTAGCGCATAGGCCACGTCGCAATTGTCGAGTTCAGCTTTGCACAGAGCGAAGAAATGGCGGCGCTGTTCTGGGGCAGCATACACGCGAAGGCCATCGTCCACGAACGGCAAGTCGATGTCGAGCAGCAGGTATAGGTCTGCGCAACCGGTGAAGGCGTCGAACCACGCGTCGCGGGCTCCGAACATCATTTCGGCCCAGACGGCGGTAATCAGCGGATCGGTGTCGAACAATACGCGGTCGCCTTTGCGCGCGGCGGCGGCGCGGTTCATGGCGTCTTGAGTTTCAGCGATGTGGACCAGTTCAGCCATGCCGATGTCGGTGCCGTGCCCCTCGCAATAGGCGCGGCCATATTCGGGGACCACTTCGCAACCATAATGCGCGGCGAGGCGCGTGGCGAGTGTGGACTTGCCGGTGCTTTCCGGGCCGTGGAGGCAGATGCGTTTGGTCATGTTTTCTGGCCTCGCCGCCATTCGATCAGACCTGCAATCGCCAAGACTAGGAACAGTGCGTATAGCCCTGCAGTCAAAAGCAGGTCCTTCGCAATATAAAGCGGAATCGAAATGGCATTCACCGCAATCCACCACCACCAGTTTTCCAGGTACCGCCGCGTCATGAGTATCTGCCCAGCAACGGACAGCATCGCGACGCCTGCGTCCCAAAACGGATAGCTGGCATCGGTGTGATTGCTCATCACAAAGCCCCAGCCGAGCGTTGCAATGGCCGAACCTGCAATCCACGCAAGCAAGCCCTCTGTCCCCAATCGCTGGACAACAACCTCGCCCGTCTCCGCCTTATTCCGGCTCCAACTCCACCAGCCGTAAAGATTTACCACGACAAAGAAGACCTGCAACCCAGCATCGCTGTACAATTTCGCATCACGGAAAATGAAAAAATACAAAGTCACCATCGCTATCCCGAACGGGTAATTCCACACCGAACGGCGGATAATCAGTAGGATGTTGGCAATGCCGAGCAGCACTGCGACGATTTCGATTGGGCTCATATTGTGGGCAGGCATAGCGAGCGCTTTGCAGCCATGCAATCGCCGCATGACACAGAGGATGCCCTCTGCTAGGCGCGCCACCATCATGCTCAACGTAAACGGTATCACTGTACGCCTTGGCGGGCGCACCATCCTTGACCGCGCCACTGCCACGCTTCCCGCTTATGGCCGCATTGGCCTGATCGGGCGCAATGGTGCTGGCAAATCGACTCTGATGAAAGTGATGATCGGGCAGCTTGATCCCGATGATGGCTCGCTCGATATGCCAAAAGGAACACGCATCGGCTATATCGCGCAAGAAGCTCCGGCGGGAGACTCAACGCCGTTCGACACGGTGCTTGCTGCCGATACCGAGCGTGCCGAGTTGCTGACCGAAAGCGAGGTCGAAGGCCTTGATGCTGATCGCATGGCCGAAGTGCACGAACGCCTGATCGCAATTGACGCCTACACTGCCCCTGCCCGCGCCAGCCGCATATTGGTCGGGCTTGGCTTTGACGAAGAGATGCAAGCACAACCGCTCGATAGTTTTTCGGGCGGCTGGAAAATGCGTGTGGCGCTGGCGGCGTTGCTGTTTTCGCAGCCCGATTTGCTGCTGCTTGATGAACCATCGAACCATTTGGATTTGGAAGCGACGCTTTGGCTCGAAAACTTCCTGAAAAGCTATCCGGCGATGATGGTTGTGATCAGCCACGAACGCGATTTGTTGAACAATGTCGTCGACCATATCCTTCACCTCGAAGGGGGAACGGTCACTTTGTATGCTGGCGGCTATGACAGTTTTGAACGGCAACGCGCCGAACGCGCCGCACAGCTAGCAGCGGCAAAGGCGGCACAAGATGTACAGCGCGCCAAGTTGCAGGATTATGTTGCGCGCAATTCGGCACGCGCCTCGACCGCAAAACAGGCGCAGTCGCGGGCAAAGGCCTTGGCGCGAATGCAGCCTGTGCAAGCAATGCTCGATGACCCGACGCTCAGCTTCGCTTTTCCCAGCCCCGAAGAATTGCGTCCGCCGCTGATTACGCTTGATCTGGCCAGTGTGGGCTACACAGCGGGCAAGCCAATTCTCGAGCGGCTGAACCTGCGCATTGACCCTGATGACCGGATTGCTTTGCTGGGCCGCAACGGCAATGGCAAGACGACGCTTGCTCGCCTGCTCGCCGCACAGTTGACGCCGATGGATGGCGCGATGAACGCGTCTGGAAAAATGCGCGTCGGCTATTTCACGCAATATCAAGTCGAAGAACTCGACGGTGACGACACTCCGCTGGAGCATATGACGCGGCAAATGAAGGGGATGACTCCAGGCGCGGTGCGCGCGCAATTGGGGCGCTTTGGGTTTTCAGGGCCAAAGGCAACAACGCAGGTCGGCAAGCTATCAGGCGGCGAAAAGGCGCGACTGGCGCTGGCGCTGATTACCCGCGATGCGCCGCATTTGCTGATCCTCGATGAACCCACCAACCACCTTGACGTCGATGCGCGCGAAGCGTTGGTGCAGGCGCTGAACGAATATGAAGGCACAGTAGTTCTTGTCAGCCATGACCGGCATATGCTGGAGCTGACCGCTGACCGGCTGGTGCTGGTTGACGGTGGCACCGCGACCGAATTTTCGGGAACGATTGAGGATTACACTGATTTCATCCTGGGCAAAGGTCCAGCCAAGGAGAAGGTCTCCAAAGCGGATCGCAAGGAAGACAAAAAGGCAGCAGCGGCAGCGCGTGAGGCCAAGGCGGGTCTGAAGCGGGCTGTCAGCGACGCTGAGGCGGACTTGGCCAAGCTGGAAGTCGTTCTGTCCGCGATTGACCGTGCGATGTTCGATCCTTCGTCAGCGGCGAATGAGTATAAAGGCCTTACGATGGGTGAGCTGTCGCAGCGGCGCGGGAAGATTATGGCGGCGCAAGAGGCGGCAGAGGCCCGCTGGGTTGCGGCGAGTGAAGCTTTGGAGAAGGCGGGTTAGTTTGTTACCCACTCTACGAACTTACTAAAATCCGTTGGTGCTGAGTAGCTGCTGACCCTGAG
>JANOTI010000269.1:0-5270 GCA_031416255.1 Sphingomonadales bacterium
CGGTTGGTTTTCACTTTGATCGCTTTGGCTGGCAGGCTTTCGTTCGCAGTGGCAAAGGCCTCGGCCAATCCAGCCGCATTCAGAGGCGTTTCGCCCTCTTTGCTGCCTTGCCGCGACAGCCGGTCCATATCGGGGAATTCGATCGCCTCGAACAACAGTTTCGCTGCACCAAAATAGGTTTCGGGTTTGCGCGCCATGCACGTTCCATGCTTTGCCCATTCATGCTGCAACAGCTGAACCGATGGCGTCATACAGATATTGTCAGCGACCACTTTGCGCGACAGCTGCCCCGCTTTGCGGCAATATTGCGGGTAATCGGGTCCAGCAGCCTCTGGCCAAAGCCCGTGCAGGACAAAGCCAAAATCGCCGATTTTGCCTGAACATTGCAGCTCCATCGCCGGATCCTTTTCGCGTCCACGGCAAAATTCCCGGCTCCAGCTAAGCGCGAGGACATAGCCCGCGACGGGCGTGCGGCGGATTTCGCCGGGTGAGGGTGTTTCTATGGAGGGGCGCGAGAGGTTGGCTGGAGCCTTACACTGCCACGCCTGCGCCGTTGCGGCTTGATGCGTTGACGAGGCCGCCAGCATCGCCACCACCGGCAATACCCCCGCGAGTTTATACCACATGAAAGTCTAGCCCGATATCGGCGGCAGGGGCGCTTTGCGTCAGTCTGCCGACAGAGATATAGGTCACACCCGTTTCCGCCTTAGCGCGGATCGTTTCCAGCGTGACGCCGCCCGATGCTTCGGTTGGCACGCGCCCGGCGACCAGCGTTACCGCCTCGATCAATTCTGCAACGTCCATATTGTCGAGCAACAGATGCGTCGCCCCGGCTTTCAGGCCCGGCTCGATCTGCTCCAACCGGTCCACCTCCAGGATTATCCTTTCAACGCTTGCATCCTTTGCACGGCGCACAGCCTCCACCACACCGCCTGCAACCGCGACATGATTGTCCTTAATCATCGCTGCATCCCACAGGCCCATGCGGTGATTGGTCGCACCGCCCATGCGCGTTGCGTATTTTTCCAGCACACGAAGCCCCGGAATGGTCTTGCGGGTATCCAGCAACGTGCAGCCGGTGCCTGCAATTGCTTTTACATAGCGCCGCGTCATCGTGGCGATGCCCGATAGATGCTGTACCGTGTTCAATGCCGAGCGCTCCGCTGTCAGCATGGCCCGCGCATTGCCCTTCAGCTGCATCAGGTCAGACCCTGCGGACACGCCATGGCCCTCGGTTGCCATAACGCGGATTTCCATTGTAGGGTCAAGGTGCCGGAAAAAGGCCAAAGCGATCGGAAGACCCGCCACAACAATCTCATCGCGGCTGTCCATCACGCCTGCAAACCGCGCATCTTCAGGGATGACGCTCTCATTGGTTACGTCGCAGCCCGTTGGCCCCAAATCCTCAGCCAAGGTCGCACGCACGAATTCGTCGAGATCGAAACCGGGTAACTCAAACCGCATATATGTGCTCGCTATCTAATTGTCTTGCCACCGCTCTAGGCGAAATCCGCGCAACAAAAAAGGGGCGGAACCGCGCTGGCTCCGCCCCCTTTCCTGGTTCACCCCAGGATATTGTTGATTATTGCACAACCACTTCGACGCGGCGAGCCGCATTTCCATCAACTTTGCTATCGGTAGATTCAGCTGGCTTCACCATTTCGATGGATGCGGCCGGAATGCCTGCAGCTTCCAATGCTTTGCTAACGGCCTGCGCACGCTTTTTGGAAAGCTCTGCATTGGCCGCAGCGTTGCCGGTCGGATCGTTAAAGCCCGATACGCCGAGTTTCGCACCCGCATTCGACGCAACAAACGCTTTAACCTTAGCGGAGGCTGCCGCCAGGTCATTGGTCACAGCCGATTTGCCGGTATCAAAATAGACCGTCAGCATCGGCTTGCCATTGCGTTCACCGGCGGTGATGCCAGCACCCACAGGTGCGGGAGCCACGGTTTCGGTTGTCGCAGCTGTTTCGGCTGTCCCGACCGTTTCAGTGGTCGCACTAGCGCCCACCGTTGCGGCATCAGGCGTTGCTTCTTGACCAGAACAAGAACGCAAAAGGAAGAACAGCAATGCCGCCAGCAACGCCGCAAGCAATAGCCATTTCAACCAGCCCCAGCCGCCGTTTGAATCATCATCGTCAAACCCCGAACGCATTGCAGCGAGTGGAGCAGAGGCAGCCCCGGCAACGGCACCCGCAGCTCCGGAAACCGCATCAACGGCTCCAGACGCAGCGTCAGACGCAAAATCAGCTGCGCCAGAGACTGCTCCGGTCACAGCTGCTCCTGCAGAGCTGGCAGCGCCAGTAACTCCAGCCAAACCGGCCCCGGCGATACCTGCTGCCGCTGCAAGGGGTGCCACTGATCCGCTATCATCCTTGTCGTTATCACCGGAAAACACACCGGTAGCCGCCGCGACCAAACCGGGGGATCCTGCTGCTGCTCCGGCAACGCCGCCAAAAAGGTTCAGCGAACCGAAATGGCGGGTGAGGAGATAATAAACAGTGACGCGGTTCTTGGTCCGATCCGCTTTCATCACTTCGCGAACCGATTGGATCGCTTCATCCAGCGTGGCGTCGGATTGGGTCAGGCCCAGCTTCTTTTTCAAGAAGTTTTCGCGAACGGTTTCGCATTCCTTCGGGTCGGCCATTGCGACCAGCTGTCCATCGCGGCTCTGCAATGCAATCCCGCAATAAGTGACGATTTTTCTTACCACGCCTTCATCGGCACCGGCATCATAAAGGCGGACATCCGCTAACCAATCGACTGCCATTTGACCCATCCTTACATATCGTGCGGCTCAGTGCAGCACAGTTGCTCTCCGACCATGACAGCCATTGCCATGCCCCCATTAGCGCCAAGGCGCGCACCCAACAGATACGCACGCCGTAACGTCTGAGTCCTATGCCGCCGCTTGTAAAACGCAAGCGATGCAACACTCAATCAACCCTGATTTTGCAAGGTTATACAATGATTCTGACGGTATTGCGAATTTTCGCAATCGATTGGCACCGGGTTTAGGTTCCGCCGGCGGCTAACCAGTGCTTGCCCAGCAGTGTGTCGAGCGAAATCGGATGGAATTTATCAAGGCCCGACCCTGGGTAAAACGTCATTTCGCCAAACAACGGTTTGCCGCTGATCTCGTAAAAATCGCAGCGGACAAAATCAAAACCATTGCCAAGCTCTTCTGCTGCATCCAGCATCTTTGCCAGGCTTTGCGGAGGCGCTGGATCGGGGTCGTCGGTTGCCTTCGATACCCGCTGCCAATTCCGATCGAACAACATCCAGCGATGATCATTTTCGCGGTCCAAATGAACTTGGACATGCGTTGCGCACCCTCCAAAGGTGTAGATTTTGTAATCGATGGGAACAGTATCGCGCTCGCCGATAAACGGCTCGACCAATATCTCGCGCGGTATCTGTGTATAAAGCCACTCGTTGAGCAGCTTTCCGTAAGACTGTTTCATCCAGCGCCGGGCAAAATGCCGGACTTTTGGCCAGTTGGCTAAATTATCGCGCAAAAACACATTCTGGTTACAGCCATGCCGCGATTTGACGACAAAGGGCAGAGGCCAATCCGGCGTTTCGGGTAAGTCGGTGCCGTGCCACAGCGTTGGCGTTACCCATTCGGGGCCAAGCGTAGTCGCAACGAATGCTTTCACCGCAACCTTGTCAGCCAGCACCGCCATGCGCTGATCCCGACCCAGCAGCTTCCGCCGCTGCACCAGCTCGGTAAAGGTCTTTGGGTTTTCAAAGCTAATTAGCCTCTGGTGGCGAGCCAGATAGCATAAAGCGATACGCAGCTTTGCCGGCCGTGCAGGCGGAGACAGCCCAATGCCGTAAACCTCTGCGCCAGCTAGGGCAGCAAGGGTATTCAAGCGCCGCGCTCAATCGCATAGTGGATCGGCTTGAAAGAACCATTGTTGGATTGCAACGCCGAACACGCGGTCAGCCCGATAATCAAATCCATATGTGCCAAAAACCGGATAGCATCACCGGCCTTGCTTAAGGGTGGATCAACGCTCAGCACGCCTGTGTGCCCATCCACCGTAACATTCATGAAAACATTGAACGCGACCGGAATCATATCTTCGGTAATTCCAAAAGGTGCCAACGCATTCGCCAAATTGCCAAAGCAGCCGTGATGCGGATCGGTGTCGCCATAGATAATGCGGAAGGTATCTTTGCTGCACGGAGTCAGTAGAAAGTCGTGGCGTCCAACATCGTCTGCGATAATTTCCAGCATTACGTTGCTGCGGTTGGAATACAGCATGTCGCCAGTGGTCAGGAAGATACGGTTGGCATAATCCAGAGTCCGGCCCGATGAGATCACTTCGCCAATATCGCCTTGTTTGAACGCCAACAGATCCGCGACTTGCTCACCCAGCGGATCGGTGACTGTCAAAATGTCGCCCTTGTTCATGGTAAAAGCAGCACCAGAGCGGGGCTCAATCGTTGAAGGCATTGTTCAATTCCAAATCAGGATGGGCACCAGCGCGCGCATAAGGGCATTTCCATTCGGCACCGACCGCTCTGCCGCTATATTGCCGCGCGGCGGAAACTTCACCGTGCTGCGCCAGCATCGGGTTGATGTCGCCCGCAATCTTTACGTCGCGATCAAGGATTGAGGCACGCAGTTTCTCATACTGGCCCTCTTCGCGCAGCTTTTCAAACTGGTCGTGCAGATTGAAAATCATCGTGGGCCGCACAAAATGCCGCGATGGGCGGCTGGCTTGCGGATGCAGCCCGACGATGAAAAACGCCTCTCCGCCAAAGCTCATCGAAAATTCAGGATGCCCTGGATCGTGCGCAACGCGGTCATCGATTTTCTGGCCAAGCCAATCGTCCTTGTCGCTTAGCGATTGCAACCGTTCCCACAGATATTGCTCAAAACCCAGCTCGTCGAGCGCAGTATCGGTATCAAAGATCACCGCGAGGGAGCGAAACGGCACGGGATTTTCGCGATACAAATCCACAATTCCGCGGATTGCGGTGTGAATATCCAGATCGTCCCACGCGGAACGGATGTCGCGGGCGACAACATAGCTCATCTGCCGCTTCGCCATCGCCGCCTTTGCACCGACGCACGGGAACGACGGATCGCGGACAAATTCCTCAAACGCGGTGATCAGCCGGTGGCGTAAAGCGGGGGTTTGGCGGTACATGATACAGTAACGCACATAGTGCGAAATGGTTGCAGGTTGAAGACAGTGTTTGAGATGTAACGACCCGAGAGGTTGACAATTATAGCATTACTGCTATGTAGAACCTAT
>JANOTI010000270.1:0-7426 GCA_031416255.1 Sphingomonadales bacterium
CCAAGGGTAAAAATGCGACGGATATGGCGTTGGTCATTGATGCGTTGGAACTATTATATACTCAAAAACTCGACGCATTTTGCATCGCCTCAAGCGATGCTGATTTCACTCCTTTGGTTATGCATCTACGAGCAAATGGTCACGATGTATTTGGGTTTGGCGCGAGGCAAACACCCGAACCGTTTGCAAATGCGTGCACCAACTTTTTGTACCTAGAAGGTCCCGACATGTCGGTTGATGATCCCATCGTCACCGCTCTGGAAGTAATAGCCCCAACTCAAAAGAAGGTCGCTGCTGCACCAGCCAAAAAGCCTGTAGTGAAAGCAAAAGCTACGCCGCTCTCGCAAAATACTAAGCTTGTGACGATACTGCGTGGAGCCTTAGAGGCTTGCGCTAAAGATAATGGCTGGGCTCTGCTATCGGCTGTTGGATCAACGGCAAAAAGGCAGGCCCCAATTGATCCTCGAAATTACTCTGTAAAGAATTTCCCAGCTCTTTTTTAAGCAGTCGGGTTGTTCGAAATCCAACGCGGAAAAAATGGTCAGCCTTATGTGGCCGACAAGAAAAATAAGGATCGAACAAAAACTCCGGACGAATAACCGGAGATGCTTACCCACCCTTGCGAAACAAATCCCTGCCTGTCCGTGCAGTGTGGAACACAAAAATACCCGTTAGGATAAAACCCATCACCACCGCGAAGATGTCGAACGGTGAGAACAGCTGCCCGGCGAACGGCCAGTGAATCCATGTTTCTGGCCCGAACATGAACATACAGATGGTTAGGACAATCAGCATGATCCGCACCTCGGTTGGGCCGCCGCCGAAATAGGTCAGGTTCATAACGCCGAAGATTTTGGCCGAAATAAAGGTGTGGATCGACAGCAGCAGATAGCCGGTGAGGGCGAATAAAGCGGTGTCCATCCGCGCATAGGGGCTTAGGCCCATACCGATGACGAGCAAGCCGTTGGCGAGTGCATCAAGGCTGTGGTCGATGAAATAGCCGTAATTGGGGCGTTCAATTTTGCGGTAGCGAGCAATGCTGCCGTCCAAGGAATCGCCGAACCAGTTGAAACAATATCCAGCAACTGACAGCCACAACCATAACGGGCTCCAATTGCTCAGGACATAGCCGATCGCAACCAAGACCGCGCCGAAAAAGCCAAGTGCGGTTAGCCGGTCAGGCGTCCACCACAAGGGCAACCGCGCGCAGATCCAGTTCAGGATGCGGCGCTCGGCTGCGGCGGTCAGATTTTCCTGTATGCGAATGGGCGATGACAAAATCGATAGACCTGATGCGAAAATGGAAAGTTGCAGTTGCTCTTATGCGGCCAATAACGCAAGCCGATTTGCGATGAATTCTGCTGTAACTTCTCCTGCTGCTTCTCCTTGGGGTGACGAGTTTCGTGCCACATTAGCGCTCGCTTGGCCGTTGATCCTGACCAACATCACGATGGTCTTGATTAACGCCACCGACGTGTTTCTGCTTGCGCGGCTAGGGCCGGATGCGCTGGCGGCGTCGGCGCTTGGGTCTGGCATAGTCATCGCTATGCTCTTGATCGGCATCGGCATTGTCGTTGCAGGCTCGCCGTTAATGGCGGCGGAATTGGGCCGTAAAGCGCATTCGGTGCGCGATGTGCGGCGGACATTCCGGCAGACTCTATGGGCTGCAACGGCTATCTGTGTGCCGATCTGGGCTATCCTGTGGCACATGGGGGCTATGCTCGAATGGGCGGGGCAACCGCCGTGTCTTGCCGCCGATGCCGGGATATTTATCCGCGCCTTGATGTGGCAAATCTGGCCGGCTCTCGGCGTTGTGGCGATACGCGGCTTTATGGCGGCGCTGGAAATGCCCCGCTGGACGATGATCGCCGGGCTTGCCGCAGTGATTGTCAATGCCGTCATCAACTACGGGCTGATCTTTGGCAATTTCGGGCTGCCCGCATGGGGGTTGTTTGGCGCGGGCGTCGGCAGCTCGCTAACTAGCTTGTTCCAGTTTATATTCCTGGGCCTCATCATATCCTATCACCCAAAATTTCGCCGTTACCATCTGTTTGGCCGCTGGTGGCGCGCCGATTGGCCGCGTTTTTTGACTTTGTGGAGGCTTGGCCTACCCATCGGTCTGCACATGGGTTTTGAAGCTATGGTATTTGCCGCCGCCGTTTTCCTGATGGGCTATATTAACACCGCTTCGGTTGCCGCGCATGCGATTGCTATTCAGATCGCGTCGATGACTTTCATGGTACCAATGGGCATCGGGCAAGCGGCGACGGTGCGTGTTGGTTTGGGCTTTGGACGGCGTGATGCAGAGGCGATCCGACGGGCGGGGTGGACGGCTTATGCGCTGGGCGTCGGCTTCATGACCGCAATGGCGGTGATCATGTGGTTGATCCCTGGAGCATTGGCAGAGATTTTCCTCGAACCCGAATATGCGGGCAATGCGGAAGTGATAAAATTGGCGGTCTCGTTCCTGCTGGTCGCAGCGGTGTTTCAGATTGTCGATGGCGCGCAAGTCGTCGGCACAGGCATGTTGCGCGGGTTGCAAGACACCACTTGGCCGATGCTGTTTGCCGCCTTCGGCTATTGGGTGATCGGCATTGGCGTTGGCTGTTGGCTGGCATTTTATGGCGGTATGGGAGGAGTAGGTATCTGGCTTGGTCTTGCGCTTGGGCTTGGTATCGTTGCCGGATTGGTGCTCGTGCGGTGGCTGCGGCGTGACCGGCTGGGGCTTTTACCCCAACCGGCCTAATTCCTTGCGCTGACTCTAGATTGTCTGCGCCCTATTTTCGTCGCGGTGCTTTTTCAGGTATTTCATGAACGGGGTTCCGCCGGTGCCAACGTCGGTGTCGTTGCCTGCGCCCGATGATGCCTGTTTGTTGATATAGCTGGCGGCGTATTCCAGATGCCGCGAACGGAAACGCGCGACCTGTGCGACGCAGGCGTTGAACGCATCTTTGACCGATTGGTTTTGCGTTTTGGCAAAGTCGCGCAATGTGCTCTGCTCGCGAATGGCGTCGATAAAGCCGCGGTGTCGCACGGGCCGATAAGCATGCAGTTCGTCGAGAAACTCACGCAACGGATCGCTCTCGTGGAACACTTGAAACAGCGCGTCCATTGCCGGAACGATCGAGCTTTGTGAACCTGTTTGTCCGCGAAATGCTTGCGGTTTGCCATCATATTTGGCGACGCTTTCGTAAATCAAACCATCGGGAAGCGCAGGGTTATTTTTCCAACCATGGATATAGGGGCGGACGCGCTGGTAATAGATATAGGGATCGCAGCGTTCGGGCATCCGGTCGAAATGCGCGTTCACAGCATCCCAGACGGTGTTCATCGCAGTCAGCAACTGCTCGACTTTGGCCGCATCATGGTTTGCTGCGGCCTCAACCAATTCTGTAGCCAGTTGCAATACGCGGCCTGCTTCGGCTTCGATGGCGACATGGACAAGGACAAACCAGTTTTCGTCCTGCCCACCCAGAAAATTCTGGTGCATCGCGATATTGTCGAGCGTGATGCCGCCGGTTTTGTCGAGCCGGTACCAATTGTCGAGCACATAGCCTGAATAAGGAAGCAACGGCGGCAGGCCCAAATGGTCGCCGATCGCACAGATCGGCACGGCCAGATTGGCGGGCAATGTCGTTGGCGCTTCTGCCTCTCCCCAAACATAGGCTTGGACCAGAAAGCTGTAATGCACCATTGCTGTCCGGACTTGTTCGTCGCTGGCATTCGCAAGGAACCCCGGCATATCGGGATGACCGACCTGTTTTAGCCAATGGCGCGTACGGCCGGTAGTGATGATCGCAGACAGGTTCGCGCCTGCATCCAGCATTTCGTCAAAGCCATCGGGCAATGAAACCGCATCGATTTCATAGGATGAGAGATAGCCACGCTCTGCAGTGAGGCCAAAGTCTTCTAGTTTCATGGGATTTACTCATGGGCGAGGTGCGGGTTCGGCCACCTCTACACAGATGGTATCAAATGCAACTATATGGTGCAACCCGTCAAAATGGCAGCACACCATCATAGTGGTTCAGTGGCGGCGCACCCGCGATTTTTGCACCGTTTTTCAGCAAAAACACATGGCGGACAATCTCGGCCTGCTGTTCAATACCATATTGCTCTAGTGTCCAGCCCGGTTTCAGGCTGTAATCATAACGGCAGAACGGGTGGCGTTTCAGTGGCAGGATGATCCCTGACTGATGCTGCCAGACATGGACGAGTTCGTGGATGAACAGCCCCTGCAAGCTGAGATCGCGGTCGCAGAAATCGTCGCAGAACAGCTGGCTGTTGGGGTGAAACCACAAATGCCCATCGGGTGCCATGGTGATCTTACTGGGCTGAAACCACCACCATTTGCGCCGGTGAATGCGGATTTTTGTGTAATCCAGTGCATCACTAAAAACCGAACGGGCCAACGCAATTTCACGGCTCGTCATCGTCCGGCCAGAAGGATGCGGTCCGAACATGCGATCAGAACTTAGCAGTCAAGAACTGCGGATCAGTGCTTGGAATGGCTGGCATCATCAGCACCGATTTTTTCAACAGGCGCTGTTACACGGATGCGATCACCATTGGAAAACACGAATTCAACGTCGATTTTTTCCAGCCGCCGCGCAACCAGATTTACGCCCCAAAGCATAACATGCTTGCTGCCGCGTTTGAATTCGATCTTGCTCTCGGCGGGCACTTTGATGCGGTCGATTTTGGCCATGGTCAGCATGCCTGATTTCGAATCGCTGACGGTATCGTGCATTTCACTGCGCAAAACCGATGGGGATGTGACGCGTAGTAACGTTACATCTTGCGTCCCGCCGTGGACAGTAAAGTATAGTGCAGACGGATTGTCATCGACCGGCGACAGCTTCAAAACGGCTTGGTTCACTTTCAATTGCGGCGGACGTCCGCAGCCGCTGCTTAAAAGCGCAAGGGCGGGGACGAGAAGAAAAAGACGTCGGTTCACACGCTACTCCACAAAATGACCTACCGTCCGGAAACGGTGCAAAACCATTATTTGGCGACATTTAGGCCGTGCCAAGCCTTGTGCCAAGCGAATTGCCACCTATATCGCGGCTGCACTCTCACTTTTCCGGTGCCTGATAGGGCCGGATACGTGATTTCGACAGCGCAAACAGAATTTCGGGGTAATAAAGAATGGCAAAAGTAATTGGTATCGACCTTGGCACAACCAACAGCTGTGTAGCAGTGATGGAAGGTGGCCAACCTAAAGTAATTGAAAATGCGGAAGGCGCGCGTACAACGCCGTCTATCGTCGCCTTTGCAAAAGACGGTGAGCGCCTGATCGGGCAGCCTGCCAAACGTCAAGCGGTGACCAATCCGGACAACACAATTTACGCGGTAAAGCGCCTGATTGGCCGCCGCTTTGATGATCCCATGACCAAAAAGGACATGGGCCTCGTCCCTTACACCATTTCCAAGGGCAAGACCGGCGATGCGTGGGTAAAAGCGGGCGGCGAAGATTATTCACCTTCGCAAATCTCTGCATTCATCCTTCAGAAAATGAAGGAAACCGCCGAAGCGTATCTTGGCGAAACGGTCACGCAGGCGGTAATTACCGTTCCCGCCTATTTCAACGACGCTCAGCGTCAGGCAACCAAAGACGCTGGCCTGATCGCTGGCCTTGAAGTGCTTCGCATCATCAACGAGCCAACCGCTGCGGCGCTGGCTTATGGCATGGACAAGGACGAGAACAAAACCATCGCGGTCTACGACCTTGGTGGCGGTACGTTTGATATCTCGATCCTGGAAGTCGGCGATGGCGTTTTTGAGGTGAAATCGACCAATGGCGATACCTTCCTTGGTGGTGAAGATTTCGACAGCGTGCTCGTTGAATATCTGGCGGCGGAATTTCAGAAAGCTGAAGGCATTGACCTGACTAAGGACAAGCTGGCGCTTCAGCGTTTGAAGGAAGCGTCTGAAAAGGCGAAGATCGAACTCAGCTCGGCGCAGACAACCGAAGTCAACTTGCCGTTTATCACGGCTGATCAAAATGGTCCCAAGCACCTTGTGAAAACCATTGGCCGCGCTGACCTTGAAAAGCTGGTTGACGCGTTGATTAAGCGCACGCTGGAGCCTTGCAAAAAGGCGCTGGCCGATGCGGGGCTTAAGGCCGACGCAATTGACGAAGTCGTTATGGTCGGCGGCATGACCCGCATGCCCAAAGTGCGCGACGTCGTGAAAGCGTTCTTTGGCAAGGAACCGCACACAGGCGTGAACCCGGACGAAGTTGTTGCCATGGGCGCAGCCATTCAAGCGGGCGTGTTGCAGGGTGACGTCAAGGACGTGTTGCTGCTTGACGTGACGCCTTTGTCGCTGGGCATCGAAACATTGGGCGGCGTATTCACCCGCATGATTGATCGCAACACGACGATCCCGACCAAGAAGTCGCAAACTTTCTCGACCGCCGATGACAACCAGAACGCAGTGACAATCCGGGTGTTCCAAGGCGAACGCGAAATGGCGTCTGACAACAAAGTACTGGGCAATTTCGACCTTGTCGGTATTCCGCCTGCACCGCGCGGCGTTCCGCAGATCGAAGTAACCTTTGACATTGATGCCAACGGTTTGGTCAGCGTGACGGCCAAGGACAAGGGCACTGGCAAGGAACAGCAGATCAAGATCCAAGCATCGGGCGGTCTGTCCGATGCTGATATCGACCAGATGGTCCGCGACGCCGAAGCTTTTGCCGAGGAAGACAAAAAGCGACGCGAGTCTGCCGAAGCGCGGAACAACGCCGAAAGCCTTGTCCACACCACCGAAAAGCAGATCGAGGAGCATAAGGATAAGGTCGATGCTGGTTTGATCAGCGAGATCGAAGCCGCGATTGCCGAAACCAAAACCGCCATCGAGGGCGGCGATCCTGAAGCGATGAAGGAAAAGGCAAATGCCTTGGCTCAGGTCGCGATGAAAATGGGTCAGGCGATTTACGAGCAAGAGCAAGCAGCGGGTAGTTCCGGCGATGCTCCGGCAGAGGAAGCTGCGGCGGACGACAGCATTGTCGATGCCGAGTTCTCCGAAGTCGACGAAGACAAGAAAGACTAAGGGTGACGGCCCAACCTAAAACCCGTTTGTCCTGAGTAGCTCCGAAGCCGAAGGCAGAGGAGCGTATCGAAGGACCCTTCGATACGGCACTTCGCTATCGCTCAGCACCTACTCAGGGCGAACGGTTTAGGATTGGCACGAGTGAAATTGGGGGATCTGCGAACGTGAGTTTAGACGCAGACTATTACGAACTACTCGAAGTTGAGCGGACAGCGGATGAGAAGACGCTGAAGTCCGCGTATCGCCGGATTGCGATGGAATGCCATCCCGACCGCAATCCCGGCTGCGACAAATCCGAGGCGAAGTTTAAGGCGATTTCGGTCGCCTATGATTGCCTGAAAGACCCGCAAAAGCGCGCCGCTTATGACCG
>JANOTI010000271.1:0-3117 GCA_031416255.1 Sphingomonadales bacterium
ATGCTGTGGGGCACATTGTCGGCGATCCCGTTTGTCTACATTATGTGGCAACTGTTCGCAGGTCTGGGCGCATCGATCAATAACCAGCCAGAAAGCGTTCGCGAACTGGTGAAAAAAGCACGCTTGCTGACATTCGCGTCATGGGGTTTTTACCCAATCGTATACATGATTCCGTACACAAATCTCGGCGGCGCAGATGTCACCGTGGCCGTACAGGTTGGTTACACAATCGCTGACTTGATCGCCAAAGCTGGCGTCGGCGTGTTGATCTATATGATCGCCGTCCGCAAGTCGGCCGCAGAGTATGGACAGGCCACGCATGCATAATTCGATTGGCCCGGCACCCCGAAGTCCGGGCCAACTCGTATGAATGTATTTCCTATCCGCAGGTCCACAGGCGCAGCATTCCCTCCTTTACTGCGTCTGTGGATTTTGCCGTTTTTGGCAGTTGGTTTGATACTGGCTGACGTTTTTTTTATTAAATTGAACAGTGTGCAGGCGACGATGATCGCCGCGTTATTCATAGCCATCGTTGGCATTCCGCACGGAACGCTGGATGTCGAAATCGCATCGACGCGATTTGGCAAATCTAACGCCTCGGGCAAAGTCGCGATCCTAGCCGGTTATCTCGCATGCGCAGCGGGAATGGCCGCTTGCTGGATGTTTGCGCCAGCAGTCGCTCTCGCACTATTTCTCGTAATCTCTATCGTTCATTTTGGCCTCGACTGGCGCGGCGGAGCTGATCCGTTTTTGGCGATGATGGTCGGCTGGGCTTTGATTGCCCTCCCCGCACTGTCGCATCCGCAAGAGGTTTCCGATATTTTTGCAATCCTTACAGGTAGCCCCACAGGTTCAACCATATCAGCGCTGCTCGCGTGTGCTGCCGCCCCGGCTGCTTTGGGCAGTCTGGTCTTTGCATTCTGGGCATTCAAGAACAACGAACGGCAAAATGCGGTTGATGTTATCGCATGCATGGCCGCCGCAATTTTCCTGCCGCCACTCATCGCCTTTGCTGTTTTCTTTTGCGGCCTCCACTCACCGCGCCACATGGCCGAGGCTTTGCGCGATAGCACTGGTGTCTCATCGGCCAAAAAAGGCGCGATTATCACCGCTGTATTCTTGCTATCGCTAGCCATCGGCGTTCTGCTGTTTCTTGGGCAAAGCGAATTGCAGGTCGAATCGGGTGTTATCCGCACCGCATTTATGCTGATTTCGATTTTGACGGTGCCGCATTTTGTGCTGGAACATTATCGGCCCAACGCCAAACACTGACGCAATTTCATCGCGTAAACCGCACCTATTCGCTGGCATTTTTAACCGCCCGATTGAAACGCTGGTTGACCTTCGCCCAAAAAGTCCCAAATCAAAACCTAAGCGCGGGTTACCCCCGATTCGCATGGCTTTAGGAGAGACACGATGGACAGCTATCTGAAGAACTACATCAACGGCAAATGGGTCGACAGCATCGGCGGCAAACGCCACGAGGTCATCAGCCCGTCTACCGAAGAAGCCTGCACCGAAATCACATTGGGTACAGCGGCTGACGTTGATGCCGCTGTTGCTGCCGCGAAAGAAGCGTTCAAAACCTTCAGCCAGACAACCCGTGAAGAGCGCCTCGCTTTGATGGGCCGGATTATTGAGGAATATAAAAAGCGCATTCCCGATTTCGCGCAATCAATGGCCGCTGAAATGGGTGCGCCGGTCAGCTTTGCGACTATGGCGCAGGCTCCTGCTGGTCTTGGCGGTTTCCTTGGCACGGTTCCCGCGCTGGAAAATTTCTCGTTCACCGAACAGCATGGCAAAAACCTTGTCGTCTATGAGCCAATGGGCATTGTCGGCCTGATTACCCCATGGAACTGGCCGCTAAACCAGATCGCGTTGAAAGTCGCGCCGTGCATTGCTGCAGGCAATACGATGGTCCTGAAACCATCCGAGGAATGCCCCGGCAATGCGGCAATCTTTGCCGAAGTTATGGATGCCGCAGGCGTTCCCCCCGGCGTATTCAATCTGGTGCAGGGTGACGGTATGACGGTTGGTGCCGCAATTTCTGCGCATCCCGACATCGACATGGTCAGCTTCACCGGCTCGACCCGTGCCGGTATTCTTGTGGCGAAATCCGCGGCAGACACTGTGAAGCGCGTGCATCAGGAACTGGGTGGCAAGTCACCCAACCTGGTTTTGCCCGACGCCGATTTCGCCGCCGTCCTTCCGCCAACAGTTTCGGGCGTTTTGGTCAACACCGGCCAAAGCTGCATCGCGCCTACGCGCATCTTGGTCGCTAAAGAACGCGAAGCCGAGGCTGCAGGCTTTATCACTGCGATGTTCGAAGGCACAGCCGTTGGCGATCCAATGGCGGAAGGTGGCCATATCGGCCCCGTCGTCAACAAAGCACAGTACGAGAAAATACAGAGCTTGATCCAATCCGCCATCGACGAGGGTGCGCAACTGCACACCGGCGGCACCGATCGTCCCGCCGACCTAAACCGTGGCTATTACATCAAACCGACCGTGTTTTCTGGCGTTACCCCCGACATGCGCATTGCGCGCGAAGAAGTGTTCGGACCGGTGGCCACGATCATGACCTATGACAATTTGGAACAAGGCATCGCGATTGCTAACGACACCGAATATGGCCTTTCGGCAGTGATCTCGGGCGATCCGGCAAAAGCCGCCGGCATCGCGCCAAGATTGAAAGCCGGTATGGTCGCCATCAACGCATGGGGCCCAGCCCCCGGTGCGCCGTTCGGTGGATATAAGCAATCGGGCAATGGCCGCGAAGGCGGCGTATTTGGCCTGAAAGACTTTATGGAAACCAAATCGATCACAGGGCTTCCTGCTTGATGGTAAGCGCCAATAATATGCGCCGGTCCCTCGCTCTATTGGGTGCGGGGCTGGCGTTTGGTTTTTCCGTTCCTGTGTCGGCGCAGCTGAGCAAAGCCGAAGCAAAAATGGCCGCGACCGTCGATGCGGAGTATGAACGCTCGGTCGCTTTGCTCGAACGCATGGTCAACCAGAATTCGGGCACGATGAATTTCGACGGCGTCAAAGCGGTCTCTGAAATGATGCGCTCCGAGTTAGGGCCTTTAGGCTTTAGGGTCGGATGGTTTGAAATGAGTG
>JANOTI010000272.1:0-16818 GCA_031416255.1 Sphingomonadales bacterium
CGGTCCTGACATTTCTGTTTGCCATGGCGAACATCCCGATGCTGTTAAAACACGGGCTGAACCTAGGTGAACCACCAGAAGCACCGCCTCCCGCCTAAACCATTGGGCTGACCTATTGGTCAGCCCTAGAGATGCCTTTGCCATCTAGGTTTTGCGCAACAAATTCCCAGTTTATCGCGTTTTCCAGTAATGCCGTGACATAATCGGGCCGCGCATTGCGGTAGTCGATATAATACGCATGCTCCCACACATCGATGGTCAACAGCGGCGTCATACCGTGCACCAACGGGGTATCAGCGTCGTGCAGCGACGTAATTTTCAGCGTATCTTTATCCAGCACCAGCCAAGCCCAACCGCTGGCGAAATGTCCAACAGCTTCGGCCTTCAACGCTTTGACCAGTTCGGCTTGCGACCCAAAACTATCGTCAATCATCGTTTTCAACGTGCCCGTCGGCGCTTGCTTTTCAGGCGACAAGCAATGCCAGTAAAAACTGTGGTTCCAGATTTGCGCCGCGTTATTAAACAACGGCTTATCGCCCTTGTCTTTGGCCGCCGCGATCACCGCGCTTAGCTTTGCACCGTTCAGCCTATCGTCGCTGGCAATCAGCTCATTGGCTTTTGTGACATAAGCGTTGTGGTGTTTGCCGTGATGGAAATCAAACGTCTCAGCGGAAATCAGATCGCCGAAAGCGTCTTTGGCATAAGGAAGGTCGGGAAGCGTAAATGGCATATTGGGTCCTTTTCGTCATCTGTCCCCCTTAAATTTGCCCTCTAGCCCTCACCGACACCCCGCATTGCCAAAATTTATGTGACAACGCGGATACACCGGTTTAGGCCCTCACCCATTACATAGGGGCAATAGCGTCGCATTCAATAAACAGGAGGAAATATGGCTAAATTCTTTGGAAATCTGCACCTGGTGCTTTTGGTTGGATTGCTGGCATCCTTTGCCATCATGTTCGGCGTTGATGCAGATGGTGTCACCGCTCAATCGATCACGCGCTGGCTGCATACATTTGTCGGCATCGTCTGGATCGGTTTGCTGTATTATTTCAACTTTGTGCAAATTCCAACCATGCCGAAAATTCCGGCGGAATTGAAACCGGGCGTGTCGAAGCACATCGCCCCTGCTGCGTTGTTTTACTTCCGCTGGGGCGCAGCCCTGACGGTGTTGTTCGGTCTGATTATCGCATACCAAGCAGGCTATGAGCGCGAAGCCTTGATGCTGAGCGGCGATTACAAGTTGATCGGTATCGGCATGTGGCTGGCGCTTATTATGGCGTTCAACGTATGGTTCATTATCTGGCCAAACCAGAAAAAGGCCTTGGGCCTTGTTGAAGCGGACGATGCAACAAAAGCAAAAGCAGCCGCAACAGCGATGATGACATCGCGTTTGAACACATTGCTGTCGATCCCGATGCTTTATACGATGGTGACGTTTAACGGCGGCTGATTTTTTTGGCGCATTTGTAAACGAAAAAGGGCGGTCATTTGGCCGCCCTTTTTATTTGTGAAAAAAGCCATCAGATCAATCATCCACTTTCGGGCAAATCAATCAGATCCTCAATAAAAAGTAAGACAAGCATGGATTGGCTGCTGACGCCAGCCTTTGCATATATCTGGCTAAGCTGGGACCGAACGGTGCCATGAGCTGCTTGGCGCAGCTGAGCAATCTCAGCGATATTGCAACCCTTCATCGCAAACAACGCAACCTCGGATTCGCCAATTGTCAGTCCCCATTCGCTGAAGCGCAGAGCCATATGTTCGGCAAGCGCCCCGCGCGCGATCCCAAGCGCTGCATCTTTGCGACGGAGTTCACCCGCGGTTTCACGAAAATGCCGAACTCCGACCCAAATGCCTGCAATCAAAGCTATGGCAACCACGCAATCCATAATCACTTCAAAGCCGACACCGCTTTTTGCCTGCTCGAAAATATCGCCAATGCCATCGGTCAAAAAATATACCGCAGCGATAGCTTGCACAGCGACAATTACCGCAAGCAAAAAAGTTCGCACGCTTGCCCGTTCACGCAGAAGGTCCGCATTATTAGGCTTAAATACTAACATAGAACATCTGCTTATATAGCCGCGTTTAAGCGCCTGCTTATAGGCCGAATACCAAACTTCGCCTAGCAGTGATGTTAAACCATACCCAAAAGGCAGAATGCATAATGGACGATCAGACAAAGCAGGCATTGACCAAAGTCCCGGCAGTAACGCTCGGCTTTTGGATCATAAAGATATTGGCCACCACATTTGGTGAGACCGCGGGAGACAGCGTGTCGATGTCTTGGCTCGGCGAAACAACAGCCAATGCGTCAACCTCGTTTTGGGCGAATGGCTATTTGATTGGAACTGCCATTTTCGCTTCGATGCTTGCGATTTTGGTTGCAATCCAAATTTCGACCAAGCGGTTTCATCCCTTGCTTTATTGGGTGACAATCATTGCCTCGACAACGGCGGGCACAACAATGGCGGACTTTGCCACGCGTTCCATGGGCGTCGGCTATCCGGGTGGATCGCTGATCCTTTTCACACTTGTGCTTGCATCTTTGTGGGTGTGGCATCGCAAACTGGGCAGCATTTCGGTCAGTACGGTACACGAACCTAAAGCCGAAATTTACTACTGGGTTACGATAACTCTTTCGCAGACGCTCGGCACGGCGCTGGGCGACTGGGTTGCCGACGGAGTGCTCGGCTACCTTGGATCAGCGTTTATATTCGGCGCATTGCTGGCGCTGGTTGCATGGGGCCATTACCGCACAGGAATCAGCAAGGTTGTGCTGTTCTGGTCGGCATTCATCCTCACCCGTCCGCTGGGAGCGGTTGTCGGCGACTTGCTGGACAAACCGGTCGCGCATGGCGGACTGGAACTCAGTCGGGTTGGAGCATCGCTTGTTTTGGGAATCACTATTCTTTTGCTGGTGCTTTTCATTCCCCAAAACCCAGGAAAATCGCAAAGGCTTGGGGATTCCAAAAAGACGATAGGACTCTTCAAGGCAATTCGGCGGTGCCTTTGATAATCACGCCCCTACCCCAGCAAATCATGCTTCTTCAACGAATGCCTTAACTGGTCATAGCTTAAATTCAGCGCCTTTGCCGTCTGCCGCTGGTTATAGCGGTGCTGCGCCATGGCTTGTTCCAACAAGGCCTTTTCAAACGCTTCGGTGGTCGTTTTGAAATCGCCGACTCTGATCTGCACATTTTCGATCGCGGAGAAATCGGTCGAGTGGCGGGATGGCGCATCGGAGATGTCGTTGGCTGCGTTTTCAGCCGTCATGTCGTGCGCGGAAGTTACTGACGGGGCAATCGCGATCCACGGGCTTTCAAACGGATCAAACTGGATATAGTCCACAGGCTGCGACGGGTCGTTCCAGCGATAGACGGCGCGCTCGACAACATTGCGCAAGTCGCGGACGTTGCCTGGCCATTGGTGGTTCTCCATCGCCCTTTGTGCCAAGGGGCCAAAGCCGGGCCAGCCATCCCATTCCAGCTCATTCGCCATCCGGCGGCCAAAATAGTCGGATAGCACCTCTATATCCCCCTCACGCACACGCAAAGGAGGGAGCGTAACTACTTCAAAACAAAGTCTATCAAGCAAATCGGCGCGGAATCGGCCTTGTTCGACCATCCCGGGAAGGCTTTCGTTGGTCGCGCCAACAATGCGGACATCGACGCGGATGGGTTTGGATGAACCGATACGGGTGACTTCACCGTATTCGACTGCACGCAACAACCGTTCCTGCGCCCCCATGCTCAGTGTGCCAAGCTCGTCGAGAAACAATGTGCCGCCATGCGCTTCTTCAAACCGGCCCTCGCGTGCGCGGGTAGCACCAGTAAAGGCACCGGCTTCGTGACCAAAGAGTTCGGCCTCGATCAGCGTTTCGGGCAATGCGGCGCAGTTCATCGTAACCAACGGACCGTCCCAGCGCTGGCTTAGCCGGTGGAGGCGTTCTGCGATCAGCTCTTTACCGGTCCCGCGCTCACCAACGACCAGCACAGGCCGGTTTAACGAAGCCGCGCGGCTAGCGCGCTCAACCGCGTCGAGAAAGGCCAAGCTTTGGCCAATGAATTGCGTCCCCCGTTCCATTTCTTACTATTGGCATATTTCACCATATATTGGCAAGTCTTACGAGGGCAAAGTGGCCGTATTGGTGTCAACTTCGACAACTTGCACAGCATTTCCGCCATTTTTATCAAACTGGCACGGCTCCTGCTAATGTACTGACAAGCACCACTGACAAGCACCATTGGCAAGCCCCAAATGCGGCGCGAACGACAGGAAAGATTAGACAGATGAAAACGCCCTCCTCCATCCAGCCTAAAGGCAAAGTTGAAGTTTCGGGAACCGGGATCGGTGCCGCAATCTCCATGCTTCTGCTCATCGCCTTCGGGCTTTCGTCGTATATGAACCAACAGGATAGCGAAAACCGTTATGCAGCCGAACATTCCAACCGGCCAACCGTCATCAGCGCATATCTTGCCTGAATTCGGTCAGCCGAGACCGGGGCGTGAAAGCTCCCCCCCAGCTCCCCTAACAGAGCTTGCCCCGGTCGCCCCTTTCTATAAAACTGGTCTTAACGCAGGCCGCAATCATTACCGGAGTTTCCCAATGGGTATATTTTCCAGAACCCGCGATATCATCGCCGCCAATGTCACAGACTTGCTTGATAAGTCGCAGGACCCGGCAAAGATGATCCGCATGATTATCATGGAAATGGAAGAGACGCTGGTCGAAGTCCGCGCCTCTGCCGCGCGCACAATTGCCGATAAGAAAGAACTGCAACGACATATTGGAAAGCTCGATCATCTGGAGGCTGACTGGACCGAAAAGGCACAGCTCGCACTGTCCAAGGATCGCGACGATCTTGCCAAAGCTGCGTTGGTGGAGAAAAAGAAAGCTACCGATATGGCGGTGCAGTTGCGCGCCGAGGTCGAAGTCCTCGACGACGCACTGCGCGCGTCGGAACAAGACATTCATAAGTTGCAAAAGAAACTGACCGATGCCCGCTCTCGCCAGAATGCGTTGATGACGCGTCTGGAAAGTGCCGAGAACCAGGTCAAGCTGCGCACGATGTATAATGGCGATAAAGTCCGCAACGCCTTCAGCCGCTTTGACGAGCTGGAACGGCAAGTTGACGAAGCACAGGGCTACGCCGATGCGCTGTCCATTGGTTCAGACAAGCCGCGCAGCCTGGGTGACGAAATTGACGCACTGAGTTCAGTTGATGAAATTGACGAAGAGCTAGCGGCCATGAAAAAAGCCTTCAAACAAAGCCATCAAAAGGGAGCCTGATCAGATGGAAGATGTTTTAGTCCCGGTGCTTATCTGCGCTATCCTTTTCATTGGCCTGCCCTGGCTGGTGATGCACTACGTTACCCGTTGGAAAACCGCGCCAACTTTGACCAATGATGACGAGCAAATGCTGGGCGACATCCATGAGCTTGCCCGTCGCCTCGAAGATCGGCTGGAAACGGTAGAGCGTCTGGTCGCGGTGGATAACCCTGATTGGCATCCGCGCCGGCTTGACCATGAAAGCGAAGAGTATCTGTCTGACAACACCCGCAAGCTGCAAAGGAATCGTTGAGATGGCCGGCACACATACAAAATTCTATCTCGATAAACAAAATGCCAAATGGAAAGGCGTTTGCGCAGGGATTGCCGATTATACAGGTGTTAACGTCTTGTGGGTCCGCCTGGGCGCTGTGTTCCTCACCCTGATGGGCGGCTTCCCTTGGACCCTAATCGGCTATTTCGGTACGGCATGGTTCTCTGACAAAAAGCCGGTGCATCTCTATGCCAGCGATCAGGAAGACCAGAAATTCTGGCAAGGCGTGCGCCAGTCCCCTGCCCGCACAACCCGCGACATCCGCTCACGCTTTCGCGAAATCGACCGTCGGTTAGCTGACATCGAAATTTTCTATACCAGCAACAACAAGCAGCTGGCCGACGAGATTGAAAGCCTGCGCTGAGCGCGGCTTTAGGGGAGAACTAAAATGCACGAAGGCGATATAATCTTCACCCTGTTAATGGGTGGATTGATGGGCATTGCCTGCACCTTGCTGATCCAATGGTATGGGCGGCGCAAAGTGAAGGCAGCGTTGAAACAAGAGGGATTAACCCCGTCAAGGCAGACCGAGTTGCTGGTCAATGAAAATGAAGCTGTGCGCGGACAAATGCTACGTCTTGAAGAAAGGCTATCAGTCATGGAACGGATCGCAACCGATGCGAGCATGAGCCTTGGCCGCGAAATAGAACGTTTGCGCTAAGCAAGGATTTAGAGAGGGAGTATCAAAATGGACGGAGGCTTCGTTATCGCGATTATCGCAATCTGCACGGGCGGATGGATAATCAACAACTGGATACGCGCCAAGCATGGCTATGCGCTGGAGGATGAATGGGGCGGCAAGACCGACAAGATCGGGCCTGATGCAGACCGCAAAATCACGTTGCTAACCAACGAAAACGAAAACCTTGTCGGCAAAATCAGCCATCTCGAAGAGCGCATTTCTGTTTTGGAGCGCATCGCCACCGATCGCGGCACTCAGCTTGCCGACGAAATCGAAAGCCTGCGCCGCTAAGCGCGCATAGGAGAACAAATATGGCTGAAGCAACGTTCATGACTTTCCTCCCCTATCTGTTAGCCGGCGGCTTGCTTGTAGGAGCGATGGGAATAACGGGTTGGGTTTACACCACCCGACTGCGCATCAAAAATGGCTATCCTCTTGAAGGCACATGGGGACAGCAAGTCTTTCCCAAAACCGACCTGGAGTCGGTCGAGCGGATAAAGCTGCTGAGCCAGGAAAATGCGCAACTGCGCGCGGAACTGGGATCGATCAAAGACCGGCTGGTCAGCGTGGAGCGGATCGTTGTCGAAGATACGCACAAACTATCCGCCGACATCGAAGCCCTTCGCGGTCCGGCAAACTAAACAACAGGATCAAAGACTATGAGCCCGATTCTAATTCCGATATTAGGCATTTGTTGCGGCTTGCTCGCGATTTTTGCCGGAGCGATTTTTCGCCCATGGCTGAAACTGAAAGAGCGGCAGATGGAACTGGATGCGGTCCTTATCGCCGAAAAAGCAGCGCAATATGCGACGGACAAAGGTCGCCTGGAAGAGCGCGTCGCGGTGCTCGAACGCATCGTCACAGATCAGGGCTACAGCCTTGCAAATGAAATCGAAGCGTTGCGTAGCCTGCCTACGCCGGCGCAGCCATCGCATGAAAAGGAAGTTTTGAAATGATTGGTGACCCCTTCACTATGGTAGTGGCAATCGTTCTGATTGCGACAATCGGCAAAGTGCTTAGTTCGCGGTACAAAGCACAGGCGGGTATCGTTGAGGATGTCGATATGCTGGGTAATACAACGCAGCGGCAAATCGAGAGCGCAGATAAGAACAAGATGCAGGACGAGATCAAGGTCCTGAAGGACCGCATTCAGGTCCTCGAGCGCATCGCCACCGACAACAGCAGCGCCGCCGATGTTAGCCGCCAAATCGAGGCGCTTCGGCAGAAATAGAATGGCCGGACACGACTGGCCGGAAAGGACGGAACCATGACGCAGGAACCCATTTTCTATCTCATCATAGGCAGCTTCATGCTTGTCTCGCTCGCTGTGGTCACGCTCGCATCGCTGCGCGGCTGGCGTGAGTGGATTGAATTGAAGCGCGCCGAACTTGAATCATTGCGACCGTTGGCTGAGACCGCTGGCCCATCCACGGCATCGCGGATAGAAGTCGCTGACCTGAAAGAACGGGTGCGGAAACTGGAAGCGATAGCTGCCGGTATTGATATCTAATCGAAAGCGGCATAGTCGGCGCTGTATGACGACACTTTCCGATATCCTTGAAGAATATGATTTTCTCGACGCTGATGATCGCTACAGATTGCTAATCGATCTGGGCAAAGAATTGCCCGCTATGCCTGATGCCTTGAAAACCGACGCAACGTTGGTACGCGGCTGTTCCGCCTCGGTTTGGGTTTATCCCGTCGCCAATGATGGCGCGCTAAGATTCCTCGCCGATAGCAATGCAGCGATTACCAAAGGCATTATCGCTTTGGTGCTGAAAACCGTTGATGACAAAAGCATCGTAGAAATAGGCGGCACCGATATTGAAGCCGCACTTGCCCCATTCGATCTCAAAAATCAGCTAAGTTCAAACCGGACGCAAGGCATACCAAACATGATTGCGTTGATACGGGAAACGGCCAACCGTTACGCAGCGTAATTTAACCCTGCCAGACTTTCCGTTCTTCGGCGGACCGCAACACATCATACGCCGCTTGCCCCGCTTGGAACGCCTTCGCCGCATCGGAATTGCCGGGATTAACGTCGGGGTGGGTTTCTTTCGCCACTTTGCGCCATGCCTTTTTAGCATCCTCAAAGCTGGAATCCGGATCAAGTCCGAAAAGCTCAAGCGCACGCATTTCTTCGCGGCTACGGCTGCCATCTCCTGATCCGGCCCAGCCGTAATGCGCCGATTCGTGATAGCCTGAAAAGTCGCGCTTTTCATTGGCTTCGCGCGTTGCGGCTTCTTCTTTGGTCAGGCCCTCAAAATAGTCCCAGCCCTTATTATACTCCCCTGCATGTTCCTCACAGAACATCCAGCGTTCGGGGTTGTTGGGCGATTTTGGGGCCGGACACAGGCCCGGCTTGTCGCAATGCACACGGTCACACAAGCGAACCGCCTGCGCTTCGCGTGATGAACCATATCCGCGCCAGCGCGGGAAACCCCAGTCATTTTGTCTCGTTACACGTGCCATTTTCTGGCCTTAGCGTTGAAGGCGACCAATGGCTAGGCGTGCAAACACCCTAGTTTAGAAAAGCGGCATTTTCTCAACCGCGCTGGTGATACCGTATACGATCAAGCCAAGGCCTATATAAAGCGCAATGACGACGACGGTAAATCCAGCGAGCTTTTCTTGGGGAATGCCCATGACGGGTCCTGCGCCAATGTAAATCAGATAGATAGCATAGCCGATTGAAGCAAAGGAGAGCAGCGACACAACGATCGCCAGTCCCATAGAGGACATAAAAAACGGCAACATTGCGCCTGCGACCCATGAGGGAGTCGACGAATAGGTAAACAACTTCAATGACTGAACAATATCGGCAGTGCCATTAAAGCTCGGTGCAATCATGCTGCCAATAAATGCTAAAGCATAAAGCAATGCTAAGCCTGCGACAAAACCAACAAATGCGCGCATGGCTGTATCAGCCAATGTAATCGAGAGGCCGCCCATCTCAATAATTTCGGCACCGATGCCCAAAAATCCCAAAGCAACAACTGCCGTAATGGCCTGAATCACGGATAGGGGGATAGCGTAGCCGCCAAATAGTGCGCCAACACTGCTTGGTTCATTCGCAATGACTTGCCATTCCGACGTTGGTTTCAAAAGTATATTGATGATCCGGTTAAACATTATGCGTCCCCCCTCAATTAAGAACAGTTCATCGAACCATGTTTAGGACCTAATGTAAATGGCTACCAACAAGGCAGACAGTCTCGGCCAACCAGATAGCTACGAAAAAAATGCCAGAGGGCCTATAAGCCGGGTTCTGTCCTCCGCTGAAGCCTTGGCGTAAGCGGATGTGCGACCATTCCTCTAGGGGCACGGTTGCCCGCACCCTCAAGCAATCTACCCGGACGACTGGCAGGAGGATGCCATATGCCGTCCCTATTCGATTTTGCTCCCGGTGGGGTTTACCTTGCCAGCGACGTTACCGCCGCCGCGGTGCGCTTTTACCGCACCCTTTCTCCCTTACCCGCCCGAAGGCTTCGACCGTAAGGTCTGGGCGGTTTGCTTTCTGTGGCACTGTCCCTAAACCAGCAATCGCTCGCTAGCCCGCCGGGCGTTACCCGGCACCGTTCCTCGCTGGAGCCCGGACTTTCCTCTCCTGTCGCCATAAAGCAACAGCAGTGGTCGCCCGACCCTCTGGCCACGTTGCTATAGCAGGCTAACCTTCATATTCCAGCAAAAGCGCCCAAAGGATCGCCCGGCACTGGCCATCGATGATGCCGTCGATGTTTTCTTGCCGAAAGCGGCGCTGAAAAGCGACGACTGCGGCGGGACCATCCGAAATGCCGTAACCATAACGTTCAAGCGCAAGCAAAAAAGCCGCGTCGCTCCAGCCTGGATCGGTCGGGCTTTTGGTCGGTCGTGGAACGGCCAGCCCCAGCCTCGCTAACTGCTCCCAATCAAACAGCTCGCCTGGATCTTGTTTGCGCGCAGGGGCCACATCGCTGTGCCCGACGACATTGCGCAGCGGAATTGAATAGGTGCGAACAATCTCGGCGACCAGCGGCACAAGCGCGGCCATTTGCTCTTCAGGAAAAGGCCGATAACCCCATTCATGCCCGGGGTTGACGATCTCGATACCTATGCTGGCGCTGTTGCAATCGGTTATCCCGCGCCAATGCGACAGACCGGCATGTTGCGCACGCTGTTCTTCGCGAACCATATGAACAACCTGCCCATCTTCATCGACGGTATAATGCGCCGACACTTTGGAGGCAGGATTGGCAAGCCAGGCAATCGCCTCAGCGCCGCTTTTCATGCCGGTGTAATGCAAAACAAGCATAGTAACCGGCAGAGTTCGTTCACCAAAATTCGGGGAAGGTGTCCAGATCATTGCTATAGCATAACTGCCAAAGCGGCATTTGCAATCATATCAACGCGATGGCGGCTTTACCAGTTCGTAAAATCCGCGAAACTCTCCGCTTGCCTTAAACCGATCCGTTTGCCCGATAACGGTTTCCGCTGCGCCCAACATCAACAGACCATCGCGGGCAATCGCATCTGCCAAATTTTCAAGCACTTGCTTGCGGTTATCTTCGCACAAATACATCAGCATATTGCGGCAAAGGATCAGGTCATAAATACCTGTAGCATAAGTCTTTTCGAGTAGGTTCTGTTGCCCGAAACCGACCATTTTTCGTATGCTATCCTTCAATTGCCAATTGGTTTCGCGCTGATCAAAATATTTCAACATCAGCATAACAGGCAAGCCGCGCTGAATTTCAAATTGGGAATACAGCCCAGATTTTGCCTGTTGAAGCGCGCTTGTCGAGACATCTGTTGCTTGGATGTGGATATGCCATCCGGACCATTTTTCAGGATTGTTCGCAAAATACATTGCCAAAGAATATGGCTCTTGCCCCGTCGAGCAGGCGGCTGACCAAATACGCAACCTTTTGGTTTCTTTTCGTTGTTCCCGCAGAAAATCAAGCACCGGCCCAGTCAGCAAAGCAAAATTGGCTTGATCGCGATAAAAGCAGGTTTCGTTATTGATCATGGCTTCAACGCATTCACGTGCCAATTCAGTTTCTCCTCCACCTGCCAGAAGTTCTCCCAGCATCGTTATGTCGGGGATAGAATGCCGCCGCAGAATAGGCTTCAAAGCCATGTCTACGCGCCAATGCCTATTGGCCATCAGCTGCTGGCCGCTATGCTTGCGAAGCAGCTCGGCCAGTTGCTGGTGCATCCGAGCATCATGAGCGCTCATTGTTGTGCCGCCGCAGCCAGCGCTGCTGACAATTCGGAAGGCGAAAGAATCGCATTGGCCAGTTCTTCACGGGCGATGGCTCCGGGCATTCCCCAAACGACCGAGCTTTCCGCATCCTGTGCCAGAATAGTTGCCTTTTTGGCTGCAAGCATACGCGCGCCAGCAACGCCGTCATTCCCCATGCCGCTGAGGACAATCGCCATTGCACCTTCGCCGTAAACCTCTGCAACGGATGCAAACAAAGCATCAACAGACGGGCAATAGCGGCTATCACTGTACTCTGCGACGTGATCCAGTACGACTTTGCCTTTGGAGTGGCGGCAAACAAGATGGGCGTCACCCGGAGCTATGTAGATATGTCCGTCCTTTACCACAGCGCCCGCTACCGCAACTGATATCGGTCGTTTTGTGTACGATGCCAATTGCCGCGCAAAAAAATCCATAAACGCGACTGGCAAATGCTGAACAATGAAAATCGGACAATTAAGTGTTGGTTCAAGCGACTGTATCAATTGATAAATGATCGGAATTCCGCCGGTCGATGCGCCAATCGCGATGCATTCGGGCCTAGTGGCTTCGAACGGTGCCAATTGCGGCATTCCTGCCGTACCGCATTTACGACCACGGAGCCCCAGCCGGGTTACCTTATCAACCAGTCGATCCGAAAAGCCCGCTCCGAAACCGGAACGCCCCGGCTTTGCAAGCGTATCGCAAGCGCCCAACGACAATGCTTTGATTGCAGCGGGACCATTTTCTTCGACAAAGGAAGATACAACGATAATACGGGCGCCTTTGGATGCCAATACAATCTCTGGCAACGCTTCGAGCCCACTGCGTTTGGGCATTTCGATATCCAGCAAAATAACGTCAACATCTACGTTGCCAAGACACGTTAGTGCCTCAGCGCAATCGGCAGCCTCGGCCACAACTTCCAACACATCGCTATCAGACAGCAACCGTGCGAAAATGGATCGCGCAACTTGACTGTCGTCCACCAGCATAACCCGAATTGGTCGCGCAGACGCATGTTGCGACTGTTTTAAAAGATTTCGGGATACCGCATTCATGGCTGTCTAAAGACAGCCTACAATTTGCAGCTTGGTTTCAAGCGTTTCGCGGTCAAACGGCTTCATGACATATTCGTCAGCGCCGGCTTCAATCGCTGCTTGGATATGGCCGATGCCATTTTCCGTTGTGCAGAAAATCACTTTTGCACCGGCCTGCATGGTCGATGCCCGATAGGCACGGAGAAACTCCATACCGCTCATCACTGGCATGTTCCAATCAAGCAAAATTACATCGGGATTATCGTTGGCGCATTTTGCAAGCGCTTCACCACCATCGATGGCCTCCGTCACCTGAAACTGCAGCGTTTCCAAAATATGCCTCGCGACTTTTCTAATCACTTTACTGTCGTCAACTATCAAACAGGTTTTCATCACCATCCACCTCACCAATCACCACAGTTGCTGTGTATAAGTGAAGCGCATTATCGACTGGTTAATTTCCTGAACCAAAATCGCGAAGAGATTTAACCTTAGGCTGCAAGTTTTCTGGTCGGAGCGAGAAGCAATTCCGGCGACAAGATCATTAGAATGCGCCCATCTTTATCAGCGACTTCGACCGCCAATGCCGTCCAGCGAGCGTCTAGCCGTGAAGCCGATTTAATCGCTTCAGATTCCAATGAAATTACTTCACGCACAGCATCAACGGAAAGCGCGTAACTGTGTCCGCCAATTTCAACAATGACCGCATGGCTCTTTACAGCGATTGTGCGGCTGACACCGGTTACAGCAAACTGACAGTCAATCAGCGTTAATACGCGGCTACGCAGCGCCATAAGGCCGGCAACCAATGGGTCGGAATTGGGTACATCAACGACATCACCAATTGTCACGACCGATTCAATGTAATCGCTGCTGATCGCGACTTCGACCCCGGCGATTACGGCCAGAAGATACAGGTTGGACATTAACAGGCTCCCGCAATTTTTGCTTCAATTGCCGTCATCAGCGCAACGCGATCATAACGATAAATACTGGCCGCGTGACCGTTTAGGGCATGAATGGTGTCGCGCAGAACAACGGTGCGATCATCAACCGCACTTGATACGTCATCCGAACTTGAAAGGATCACAGCTGCTGTGCTTCGCGATGCTTCATCAATTGTCACGCGATACCCGGACGCGGTCAACAATGGTTTTAAAATTCGGGTAGCCCAGCTGTCCTCTGTTGCGCCTTCCAAATAACAGATCGGGCTTTCAGTAAGCTGCATATAATCTAGATTTTCGGTATCAAAAAACTGGAAAGCGTTAATCAGCTCAACCGGGGCACCCTCAAAATGGACAATGCCTTCGCACGAGTTTGTGTCCGAAGCGCGCGCAATATTGGTCGGTATGGAAAAAATATCCACCACTTCATTAACCGCAAGATAACTCGCTTGTTGCCCATCCGAAATGCGCAATACTTTAATCGGACCAGCAGCCTCAAAATGTTCAAGGCCGAAAATATCGTGCAATGTTTCGTTCACAGAAAGACATCGACGGCCGCCGACATAATGTATCTGATCCTGTTCAAATTCCTCCATGCGATCAACGACTGCTAAACGTATCGCTCGCGTGACACCGTCTGTTCCTTCGAACAACAGCGCAGATTCTCCCTTTACGACCAGATCAGCTGCAATATCGGATTCGTCAGCTTCGCCTTCACCAAACAGTTCTTCATTAGCACTCATTGCCTCTGCCAAGCCGCTTGCATCAAGCAACAGCATAGGACGGCCATTATCGGGTAATGTTGTGCCGGCATAGATACCTGTTGCCATTACTAAAGGCGCACCAGGCTTAACAACCAGTTCCTCATTATCCACCACAGCCTCAACATCTAGGGCGAACACTGCGCCCACAGCCGGTCGAATGATAATCAAAGTGCGACTGGTTTCAGCCGCGTCTTTCGGTAGATCCATTCCCAACAGGCTTTCCATCGTCGCATAGGCAAAACGGCGGTTCCGGACTTTAGCGATTCGCATTCCACCGACATCTTCGATCACAACGTTGCGGCTGTTAACGGATAAGATTTCGACCACTGATGACCGCGAAATGCCAAAGCATTGACCGCCTGCTGTAATGGATATTCCGGCAATAATTGATAATGTCAGCGGTAGCCTGAGCGTTACTTTTAAGCCTCTACCTTCGGCATTATCAAGATCGATCGTTCCGCCGATGGCGTGAATATTGGTCCGCACAACATCCATACCGACGCCGCGTCCTGAAATCGAGCTTACCGCAGTTGCAGTGGATATTCCGGGCAGAAAAATAGTTTCCAACTTGGCGCGATCAGACAATTTCATCCATTGCGTGTGCGTGTAGATTTTCCGTTCGATCGCTTTGGCGCCGAGTTTTTCAACATCGATACCGCGCCCGTCATCAGAGATTTCAACCAAAATTTGATTGCCTGATTGACGCGCCACGACCTGTATTCGTCCCGTAATCGACTTGCCCGCAGCTAAGCGATCGCTGGCTGTTTCTATGCCGTGATCAGCCGCGTTGCGAATAATATGAGTCAAAGGATCGCGCATAGCCTCAGCCATTTCGCGGTCCACTTCAACTTCATTGCCGACAATAATAAGATCAATATTTTTGTTTAACTCGACGCATGTATCGCGCAAAGTTCTGGGTAGGCTTGAGAAAAGTTTATCGATGTTTTGCAGTCGCATTTGTCCGATAGCATCGCGCATTTCAGCGACACTTGATGACAATCTTGAAAAGGCATTCTCGACATCGGTTGAACCATCGTATCGGCGCAGTTGCCGCGATACTTCGTTGCGGGAAAGCACCAAATCAGAGATGCCGTTCATCAACTTATCGAGCAACGCAAGCGATACGCGTACTGTCCGTCCCCGGCCCCGGTACGCTACCTCATCAGACTCTACTTCTACATCGACCGCTGCAATGGGCGTGGTGGCTGAGATTTCCGGCAGTTTTTCGCTGCTTGGTAAAAATGCCAGCATTGCGGCAATCAATTCGCCGTCGTTATCCTGAACGGGAGAACCCGATTCCAAAGCATCGGTTAGTTCTGCGATGCGGTCGATCAGTTTCAATACCGACGTAACCAATTCGGCAGAGGGTGCCAAATTTCCATCACGCGCAGCACTAAGGACCTCCTCGGCTGCGTGACTTAGTTTTAGCAATCGGGGCAAATCGAGAAAGCCACAGCTTCCCTTTACCGTGTGGACAAAGCGAAATACGCTATCAACGAGACTATGGTCGTCGGGCGTACGTTCCCAAAGCACCAACTGCTGAGACAATATTTGAAGCGTTTCGCGGGTTTCAGCGATAAACTCTTCGCGCAGATCATCCATCAATAGCCACCTTATTTCTAAGGGTCCCTCCTAAGCGGATGATGGTTAAAAAGCTGTTTACGACTATTTATTGTTACCGAACCAAAGCGCCAACAACCAATTCATTGTCCGATGGCAGAGCAATTTGCACCATGCCACCATTGTGAGCGCACAGGCTTTGGACCATCCATGCGGCGGCTGTGCGCGAATCAATTTGCGAAGCTTCCCTCTTACCCTCAAGCGTTTCCCGGACAGATTGATCGAAAATTATGCGCGGCCCATTAGCCTGAATAACGATTTCCTGCTCACCATCGCGCAGCTCCACGCCGACATGCAGCTTGCCGCCACGGACGAGCGCGTCATTGGTAATCAGCACAAGGTTCAGCAAAACTTTAATCGCGCGTTTTGGCATCAACGCGCTTGGAACAGACCAGATCAATTCGGTTCTCTTTGTAGCGGTGACCAGCGGCTCAATGACCGCGCGCGCTTCTGCAGGATCAACTTCGCTGCCAAAGCCTCCGGCAGCCCCGAAAGCCAAGCGGAAGAATTTCAGCTTGTCCGCCGCGGATTTGGCACTTTCGGCAAGCAGATCCATACAGCGTTTGCGCATTTCCGGGTCATGCTCATCCGCCAGCAACTCGAGACCGTTGTTCATCGCACCGACAGGGCTCAACAGGTCATGACACAGGCGCGAGCAAAGCAATGCTGCCAAATCAACGTCATTTTCGGCCATGTTGCTACGAATTCCTATCTGGTTGTAGTGTAAGGGTCCGGACTCACAAAGAATGCTTTCGAGGAGTCAAAATGGCAAAGATATCGGAGCAAAATGCCCGCAGCAGGCAGTTATTCTGCCTGCAAGGATATTTTGTTTCGAGATCGAAGCCATTTTGTCGTCCTTCGGATTTGACCCATTTTGTCCATTGCTTCGTTGGCAAGCTCGGACGTAGAACCACTATGCCCAGCGCTTACCGCCTC
>JANOTI010000273.1:0-13455 GCA_031416255.1 Sphingomonadales bacterium
ATCGCCTGCGCTGGCGCGGCGGATCATGATTGGGTTTTGAGTTGGGATTGAGTAACTTATTGCAGAGTTTCACGATCCAAGCGGTCAGGGTTTCACGATCCAACAACCCAATAAACACCACTCTCGTCACCCCGTGCTTGACACGGGGTTAGGCTTATTTCCGACAGGTGAGGAAAAAAAGCCAAGCCCCGTGTCAAGCACGGGGCGACGGTTTGGTTTAACGATAAGGATTTAGGTAGCTAGCGCAAAGCCAACGCTTGCACCCAATCAATTCAACTTGGCAATCGTATCGTCAATCAGGCCAGCATCGGCTTTGCCATCATGGTGCTTCACTATCAAAGCTTCCGCCGCAATCGCGGCAACTGATGCAGCATGGGCCCGCACATCGGCAATAGCCGCGCGTTCCGCAGCGGCAATCTTATCCTCTGCCGATTGAGCGCGGCGGGCAATCAACGTGGTCGCGTCGGTTTTGGCTTTGGCGATAATCGCCTTGGCTTCTTCCTCGGCATGCGCTTTCATGGCTTCAGCGTCTTTGGCGGCTTGCTTAGCTTTCGCTTCGTAATCCGCTTTGATCGCTTCAGCTTCATTACGCAGATTGGTCGCTTGGTCGAGCTGAGCTTTGATGCCCGCAATTTGCTTGTCGAGCATACCGCCGACCATAGCAGGCACTTTTTTCCAAACCGCTAGGCCAATGACCAACAGCATGGCGAGCGCGACCCACATCGTTGCGTCGAGGCCAAGGGCAGCCGGAACGGCATGTGCCTCGGTTGAGCCCGCAGCTTCGGTACCATGTCCCATTGCGGCATGATCTTCGGCGGTCAGGGCTGGCGTTTCAGCAGATTTGGCTTCTTCAGACATCAGTTCAATACCGCCTTCACAGCCGATGCAGCTTGCGCCGCGCTAACCTTGGCACCCGAAACCTTAGCAACAATGTCGGCGGCTGCTTCTGCTGCAACGCTTTCAATTCCCGCCATCGCTTTGGCACGCGCCTTTGACAGAGCAGACTCAGCAACTGACAGCTTTGCCGAAATCTCTGCGTCCGCCGAAGCAAGCCGTCCCTCGGCGTCCTTGGCAGCTTTGGCTTTCGCTGTTGCTGCCTTCGCTTGCGCGTCGCTGCGCGCTGCATTCAACGCTTCGCTGCCGCCTGCAACCATCGTTTCGGCTTCGGCCCGTGCACGCTCTGCAGCGGCAAGGTCATCAGCGATTTTACGGTCGCGGGCATCAACATTAGCGTCAATTTTGGTCACCATCGCTTTGCCGATGCCAAAATAAAGCAGGCCGAATACCAGCAACATCCAGAAGAACTGTGATGCATAGGTTTCCAGAATCTGGGCAATTTGTGGCATAATATCCGCTCGGGCTAGGTGGATTTAAATCAAACGGGAGTACCCCCCGGCGTCGATGCACCGGGGTGTCCTCCCCTAAAATTTGTTAGGCAACGAAGATCAGGATCATCGCGACAACGAACGCGAGCAGACCCAAAAGTTCCGCAGCCGCAAAGCCGATGAACAAACGACCCTGCTGGCTGTCAGCTGCTGCTGGATTGCGTAATGCGCCCTGAAGGAATGAGCCGAATACGTTGCCCACGCCACCGGCTGCAAGGCCTGCACCGATTGCTGCGAGACCGGCACCGATCAATTTTGCTGCTTCTGCTTCCATGATATAAACTCCTGTTAAAATACTAATGTGGTTGAGAAAAACTTAGTGAAGATTGACCGCGTCGTTGATGTACAGCGAAGTCAAAAGGGCAAAAACATAAGCCTGAATGGCGCACACCAACAATTCAAGCAGCGTGATACCGATCATCAGGATGAACGAAGGCAAGGCTACCACGGGTGCGACCCACAAAGCCTCGGCATTCAGTCCGTTAATAACAAAACCAGCAAGCACTTTCATCAAAACGTGACCAGCGGTCATCGCAACGAACAACCGCAGTGCGAGGCTGAACGGGCGGATCAGGAACGAGAACAGCTCGATTGCGGGGATCAGCCACAGCAGCCACCAAGGCGTGCCGTGCGGCACAAACAAGCTGAAAAAATGAAAACCATGCTTCCAAAAGCCGACGACGAGGACCGTGCTAAAGCTCAAAACGGCAAGGACAGCCGTGACGGTCAAATGACTGGTAACGGTAAATGCGTGGACGCCCGGAACAATGCCGATGGGCATCATGCCCATGAAATTGGCAAACAGGATGAACATAAACAACTAAAAAACCAACGGCACGTATTTCTTGCCTTCTGGGCCAATGCTCGAACTCATCATGTTGTTAATAAAGCCAGTGACGCCCTCGACAGCCATCTGCCAGCGACCGGGGACAAGCTCACGCTTCATACCGCCAGCCATAAAGGCCCAGATTGCGACCAGCACAACCATCATGAACAATGACGAGTTGGTAAAGGAGATGTCGTAACCGAACAGGTCCAATTTCGCCAAAGGCTCAATCTGGAACTGATGCATCGGATCGATTTTGCCGCTTTCGCCTGCCACGTTTTGCCAACCTTAGCTTATGCCAAAAACCCCGCAAGCGAGGCCATGTGAATACAATCAAAGCGCCCGATTAGTCCGGACGCTCCTGTGAAATCCTATATATATTCCTGAAGGCGACTGCGATGCCCAAAAACATGCAGACCAACAGAAGCAAAGGCGTGGTATCCAGCCAGCGGTCAAACAACCAACCAACAAGCGAACCACCCGCAGGACCGGCGATCAGTTCGGTCAAGACCCGGTTCCCCTGCCGCATTCCTTTGGCGGGGGGCACGTCTTGCCCGGTACGTTCTGCCTCGGCTTTCCGGACCATTTTCAGCTGCTTGTCTAACGAATCGAGCCGAGGGTCTTTTTTGCCGTTGCCATCCTGCGCGGAGTCTTCCGAAGCCATGCCATTCCTCCTGATTTTCATAAGGGGGAACCGCGTGGAACCAGTCAATCCCGCCAAGGCATCGGTTCATTAGGAGAGGGTCACAGCGAAGTCAACCGCCGCGCCGATATTATGCTGCACCGCAAAAGCAAAGCGGCACGGCGAACCATTCGCCGAGCCGCTTTTTGCGAATTTTATACGCTTTACAGCTTAGGGCAGCTTGGGTGCAACACTGGAGTACTCGAGTCACGCGTCATCCACCGACCGTCAGGCGCTTGGTATTTTTCGCCGATCGCTGCTTTCGCAATCAAGATACAGCCTGCAGATCGCGCCGCTTCTTCGACGGTGGAGACCTCTTTCAAGGCTTGCTCGGTATATGTCTTCAGCCGCTTGATACGGTTGTCCGCGACAAGCGCTTTGATCGCGTCTGTCGGCGGCGTTACAAAACCAAGGAAACCATCGGGAGTCTCACCAATCAAACCTTGCGCGCGCGCCGCTGCATAGGCCGGGTCACGCTGCGCATTAACAGGCGTGGATACAGCTAAGCCAAGGAGCACTGCTGCAATTAGCATTTCGGTTTTATTCTGCATTATCACCTGTTTTCATCAGAAAATATCCGGATTCTCGTCAATGACCTTTTTGGATGCATCTTGCAGCCTAAGCAAAACCTCTTGCCGGATGGCGATGTTGAGGTTGATCACAATCGGTTTGTCAGGTGCGGCAACTTGCACGCAGCCTGGAAGAGTGAGTCCAATCAGAGACAATAAGAGGATCGTTCCTTTTTTCATGTTCGGTAGAATCGCACTATCGCGACGCTTCGTCAATCCTGAGTGCATATGGATACCCTTCGCTTTCGGCAGGCTGAACAAGGTATTCAGCGATTGTCATGGTTTTACGGATTCGTCTTCGGTTGCCGGAACCGGCGGCGCGTCGATATACCGTTGATAACGCTGCGCTGCGTATTCCCCATCATATAAAGAACGCAGGTTCGCAATCAGCGACAAAAAATCCGCTTCGATGCGGATGTTGAACTGGATGGGTAGCTTGGCGAGTTGTTTGGTTATGAAATTGCGTTTTGCGCCACTGCCCTGTTGCAGCCCGCGGAAACGCACTTCAGTTACCAATTCGCCGCCAAGATTGCCGTTGATGCCAATCTCCATCTGTTCGTAGCGAATCGAGCGCAGCGCTTCGAAGGCGAAATTGGCCATAACCCCCATGTCTTCATAGGCGAGTGGCCCCAGATAGCTGACTTCGCCGCCACCCGGGCGCGATACCAGCAATCCGCCGATGATGCGTCCGCCGTCCTGATCAAAGACCATAGGCAATGTGCCATCAAAGATGCCAGCAACCCGCACATTATCCAGATCATAGCTGGCGAGGAATTTCTCGGAATCGAGGCCTACCAGCCTGAACGTCAACGTCCGCGCCTTAGCCACATCAAAGTCGAGCGTTGTCGGATCAAGTACAAGTTCGCCGCCATAAAACGGCCAGCTGCCGCCTTCGATCCGCACCTTTTGATCGGGGAGCAATTGATACCGCAGCTTGCCGTCAAACGCCGGAACCCCGGGATTCACAATGTCGATTTTTGCGCTTTGCCCCGGCGCGGACTCCAACCCTAACAGGTTGGTGAAATTCACTTCGGTGGATAGCCCCGTCACTGGTCCAAATGCCGCGCCGAAACCTAGCCCCTGAGTGCCAAATTTCCCGCGGCTGGTAACGCCGTTGCCGGTCCATTCAATGATCCCGTCGCCAGAAACGCTTCCCTCTACATCGGCGATCACCCCAACCGTCAGCGGCGTCAGTTCAGAGGGTTGCAACCTGTCACCAAAGGTAAGCTCGTCCACAGCCAGTAAAGCACGCCCCGTGCTGCTGTTCAGTTCATGCCGGATATCGACATCAGCAACACGAATCCCCGTTTTGGGTTCCGCTAAATACCCAATTGCGGTGATGATGCTGTTTTCCAGCGCAATCTGCATACTGGGCACAGCCATCGTCTTAAACCGGTCAACCTGCTCAGCATCCGACACATTCGCCATGCCATCAAGAGTCAGCACGCTGTTGTTCCAGCCCCAATTACCATTGGCTGCTTCGATCAACAGCGGCACATTGCCAATCTGCCCTGCCCCGCCCTCCAGCGTTCCGGACAGGCCACTGCCGCCGGTAAAGCGGCCGCCGAGGCTGGCCATAGTAAACTGCGTCAGCGCATCGGGTGGCCCCAGATCAACCGAGACATTGCTCGCAGCAAAACCGCTATCGAGATCAAACCGGACGTTGCCGCCTTCAAATGCCAAGGGCGTGCTGCCCAAAGTGCCGCGTCCCGCAATTTTCGGTGAGGTAAAGACCATCCGGGTTTCGCCGCCCACGACCTGCAAGATTGCGCCGTTTTGCGCACACGCCTTAAAAGATGTGGCAGGCAAATTCAGCGCGCCAGTTTGAAAACGGGCGAAGCGCACATCGCGGCAGCCGGTCATCATCGAAAAACGACCGCCGCCATAGGAACCGTCCACCGGCAGTGAAAGACCCTCGATCCGTCCACCCATCAACGGCCCGGTCAGCGTCGCTTGGCCGTTAAAGCGCCAAGGCCCGCCACTGCCACCCGTAAACGCCAGCTTAGGCACGCTAATGCTCGCCCCGCCGGTTGCGTAAGGAGCAAGCGCCAGTGTTCCGGCCCAGCCGAATCCCTGTTGGCGCAGTGCCAGATTAGCATTGGGTAGACCGCCGCCGGATAACGAGAGTGATAAAGGCCCCGTCAACCGGCCTTGCGACAAAATCAGCGGCCCAAACTGGCTGATTCGCGCGCCCGATTGCGACGACAGGCTCAAGTCGTTGATCGCCAGATTGGACGAACGTTCGGGGCCAGTGGCTAAATCAAAGCCGAGCTGGCCATTGAACGACCGCAAAGCATTGCGCAGTGCAGGTTCCAGCCCGGCCATAATCGGGCCGACCGGCGTCGATTTGGTTCCGCGCGCTATGCCGCTGATTCCCGCCAGCATCGATGCTGGAACCGAACCACCGCCAATTTGCGCATCGCCCCGTGCGCTAATCGCTATGCCGCCATCGCCGAATCCAACATTGCCATTGGCGTTGCCCGACAGTTTATTGACCGCAAGGCTGCTGCCCCGATAGCCCGCCTTGACCAATGCCAAATCAAATTCGGTCCGTTTTTTGTCACCGAAGAAGGACAGTTTGCCGGCCGGTGCATTCAGCTGTTCGCCGGACAGTCGCGCAGTTTTGGCGGCAAAGCCCAGATCGCCGACCCAATTGCCGAAACTTTTTGAAAGCTTGACCTTGCCCTTTAACGCAGGGGCAGCCAGCGCAATCCCCTGCGCTTTGCAATCAAGCCGCGTCGCAACGAGCGGGCCGTCAAGCTCGGGCTGGCTATCGCGAATACGAATCGCTCCATCAAAACGTGGCAGCGCAGCCAAGCACCCTCCGCCATCCAGCTTTGGCGAACGCACCATCAGCTGCCCGTCAAACCGGTTACGCAAATGGCCGCTGCCTTTAAGCGAAGCGCCGATACCGCCCCAAGGCGTTGCCATCGACAGCAACGCGTCTTTTAACTGGAGGTTGAAATCGGGAAAAGTGAACGGCTCTGTGCTCTTTGGGTCCATGAACTTGTCGAGTTCGCCAAAGCTCAATTTATCGCCAAGATACTGCCCACGAAGGCGTACACCGCTTGCGCGGACAGCCTTGATTGTCGGTGTGCCAAAGCCAATGATGACATCAATCTCGACCACTTTTGCTGTCAGATCGGGATTCGCCGGATCGCCGAGTACGACATTCTTCAACCGCTGTGTGCGCAACCCGATTTCGTCGATCTGATAAGACGCTTTGATATTGCGGCTGGTGATTTGGTCTTGGACAAAATTATCCGCCAGCCGGTAGCGTTGCCACCAGGCGATTGCGAGCAGCACCAGCAAGAGCAGGAGGGCTGCACTGAATATCCTTCGCTTTTTAAAACGCCGGACTGAAGGAGTTTCGACTTCCTGTGCATCCATAGCCTCCCAAATGGGGGAAAGCGTCGCAGCATGCAACGTCTGTCTCAGTCAAATGGCTTGCAGCGAAACAAAAATTGCTGAAATACGCACCGGTATGGCGGATGGGGCAGACAAAACAGACGATTACGGCAAAGGCCATCGCGGTCGGCTGCGTGATCGGTTGTTGAACAGCGGCGGCGATACTCTGCTCGATCATGAGCTGGTCAAATATTTGCTCTCTTTGGTCATTCCCCGCCGAGACACTAAGCCACTAGCGAAACAGTTGATCGCCCAATACGGCAGCCTGTCCGCGCTTTTTACCGCAGATGCAGAAAGCCTGACGCGCCAAGCTGGCATGGGAGAAACCAGCGCAGCCGCCATCAAAATCGTGCAGGCAGCGGCGCTGCGGATGCTCTCTGAACCGGTGCGCGAGTTACCAATATTGGCGAGTTGGCAGTCGTTGCTCGATTATCTACGCGCCGATATGGCGCATTTAACCATCGAGCGCGTCCGCGTGCTGTATCTTAATTCCAAAAACATGCTGATTCGTGACGAGATCGCCAGCGAAGGTTCGCTCGATCAGGCTGCCATTTACACGCGCGAAATTATCCGGCGGTCGATTGATCTAGGGGCCGCAGCGATCATCCTAGTCCACAACCATCCATCCGGCGACAGCGCGCCGAGCCGCCAAGACATCAGCATGACCCGCGAAATTGCCGAGGCTGGCAAAAAACTGGGCATCGCGGTTCACGACCACGTCATCGTCGGCAAAGACGGTATTTCCAGCATGCGCAGCGCGGGATTGATTTAGGATCAGAACCTGCAGCCCGAAAAGTTAGGTTTCCATAAGCGACGCCAGATCGAACTGGTTCAGCCATGTGTGCAGAAAATAATCTCGAGGCTTGGACTCCGCAACGATTAAAACAATAAAGCCGGTTCCGAAAAACAAAAAAAGCCGCGCAACTGCACGGCCCTTTTCGTTTTGGAGTAAGCAGGGCGCAAACCCCGCCTGATCACTTATCCGTTTACGGCATCCTTAAGTGCTTTACCGGCCTTAAACTTAGGCTGGTTCGACGCTGGGATTTTCATTTCTTCACCGGTGCGTGGATTGCGACCGGTCGATGCTTTGCGCTTTGCAACAGCAAAAGTGCCAAAGCCGACTAAGCGAACTTCGTCACCTTTTTTGAGTGCATTAGTAACAGCTTCAAAAGTTGCTTCGACAGCTTTACCTGCATCAGTCTTGGTCAAGCCACTTGCTTCGGCAACAGCACTTACGAGATCGTTTTTGTTCATAATATTGGGATCCCCCCTCACAGTGAATATATCGGCTGATCCCGTATTTGGAATCACGGTCAGACCGGAGCCGGACTAATGCGGATATACGAACGGCTGTCAAAGAAAAAATCCGCAAAAAACCGTGGGTTTGGTGGATTTTTGCGATAAACTGTCGATAACCGCCCGAATTACCTAGTTAATGCGTCACCGCGGTGCCTGGTGCCCCGCCAGCAAGAGGCGGAGCAAGGCTCGCCAATTCGTCTGCTTCGGTCCATTCTACAGGCGCTAATGGCTCAACGAGCGCACGAGCAAGCACTTGATCGACATGGCTTACCGGGATGATTTCCAGCCCTTCAAGAATATTCGCAGGGATCTCGACCAAGTCTTTTTCATTCTCTTGCGGGATCAGCACAGTCTTTATGCCACCGCGCAACGCAGCAAGCAGTTTTTCCTTTAAACCGCCGATGGGCAAAACACGGCCGCGCAATGTAACCTCGCCTGTCATTGCCACATCGCGGTGCACAGGGTTGCCGGTCAGCGTCGAAACGATCGCCGTCACCATGCCGACGCCGGCAGACGGGCCATCCTTTGGCACTGCGCCTTCTGGCAAATGGATGTGCACGTCCTTGCGGTTAAAAATGGATGGCTTGATGCCATAGCTCGGGGCACGCGCCTTAACATAACTGAGCGCGGCCTGGATCGATTCAGACATCACTTCGCCCAACTTGCCAGTTGTCTTGATAACGCCTTTACCAGCGACCGTTACCGCCTCGATAGTCAACAATTCACCGCCCACTTCGGTCCAGGCGAGACCGGTTACTGCGCCAATCTGATTTTCCTCTTCGCCGATCCCGTGGCGGTATTTTTGAACGCCTGAAAATTCAGCCAGATTTTCAGACGTAATCGTCACGCTTTTGGTTTTGCCTTCCAGTATCCGTCGAAGCGACTTGCGCGCCAACTTGGCGATTTCGCGTTCGAGCGTACGAACACCAGCCTCGCGCGTGTAATATCGGATCAAATCGCGTAAACCGTCGTCGGTTAGTTCAAACTCGCCTTTTTTTAACCCGTGCGCCTCAATCTGCTTATCAAGCAGATGACGCTTAGCGATCTCGAGCTTTTCATCCTCAGTATAGCCCTCCAAGCGGATGATCTCCATGCGATCAAGCAAAGCTTGCGGCAGGTTCATGCTGTTAGCGGTTGTCACAAACATAACGTCCGAAAGATCGAGATCGACTTCCAGATAATGGTCGTTGAACTTTTCATTCTGTTCCGGATCGAGCACCTCGAGCAACGCAGATGCAGGATCGCCACGGAAATCCTGTCCCAATTTGTCAATTTCATCGAGCAAGAACAGCGGGTTCATCGTTCCCGCCTTTTTCAGGTTCGACGCGACTTTGCCCGGCATAGAACCAATATACGTCCGCCTGTGACCGCGAATTTCCGCTTCATCACGTACACCGCCGAGCGACTGACGGATAAATTCGCGCCCCGTGGCTTTGGCTATGGATTTACCCAATGACGTCTTACCCACACCCGGAGGGCCAACAAGGCACAGAATCGGTCCTTTCAACTTATTCGTACGCGCCTGTACAGCCAGATATTCAACTATCCGGTCCTTGACCTTTTCCAACGCAAAGTGATCTTCGTCCAGCACCTGTTGCGCCTTGGCAATATCGCGCTTTAGCTTGGACTTTTTACCCCAGGGTATTCCAAGCAGCGTATCGAGATAGTTGCGAACAACTGTCGCCTCTGCCGACATCGGTGCCATGCTGCGCAGTTTTTTAAGCTCGCCTTGCGCTTTTGCTTTGGCTTCTTTCGAAAGCTTTATTGTGTCTATTTTGGTTTGCAACTCGGCCATTTCATCGCCACCGTCTTCGTCGGCGTTGCCTAGCTCGCGCTGAATCGCTTTCATCTGTTCGTTCAGATAATATTCGCGCTGGCTCTTTTCCATCTGACGCTTCACGCGGCCGCGAATTTTTTTCTCAACCTGCAATACGCCCAATTCGCCTTCCATAAAGGCAAAAGCCATTTCCAATCGCTTCAGAGGATCAGCCTCAACCAACAGCGACTGTTTGTCAGACACTTTCAAAGTCAGATTGGCTGCGACTGCGTCGGCTAGCTTCGCAGGGTCGTCTATTTCCGCAAGCTGCACCGCTGTCTCGGCCGGCATTTTCTTATTCAGTTTCGAATAATTTTCAAACTGATCGATAACTGATCGCATCAATGCCGTTGTTTCAGGACCCTCGGATGTCTGGTCGCCGATCAGCTCGATCTCCGCCTCAACATGGTCTGCAGACGGGTTGTGCAACTGAATAAGGTTCGCACGCTGTTTTCCTTCGACCAAAACACGGACGGTTCCATCCGGCAGTTTCAGCAACTGCATGATCGTTGCCGACACACCAACGGTAAACAAGTCGTCCTGATCCGGATCGTCTTCGGCAGGGTCAAGTTGCGCGACGAGGAATATTTCCTTGTCAGCGGACATCGCCTTTTCAAGCGCCACAACCGATTTGTCGCGACCAACGAACAAAGGCACAATCATGCCAGGGAAAACCACAATATCGCGCAGTGGCAGCAAAGGAAGGATTAGCGTCATATTCACTCCAGCGCGGTCCAGATACAGCACCGCTTTGACCCGAATATGAGGGGTTTGCGCAGGCTTTCAATGGTAAACCGCCAAAGGGCGATGAATATCTGGGGAAAAACCGTGCTTAGAACGGCAGCTTAAACCCGGGCGGCAGCGGCAGGCCTGTGGACATTTTGCTCATTTCGGCATTGCTGGCATCATCAGCCTTCTCACGGGCGTCGTTAAATGCGGCTACAACAAGATCTTCCAACATTTGCTTATCATTCGGCACAATCAGGCTATCATCAATAGTAAGCCCGATAATGCGCCCCTTGGCGCTGGCACGCACTTTGACCAGACCACCGCCGGAAACGCCCTCAACCTCGATAGAATCAAGAGTGACTTGCGCCTCTTCCATTTGTTTCTGGATGGTCTGGGCTGCATCTTGCGCAGCTTTAATCATCTCTTCCATGCTTTTCATGCCGTGGCACTCCATTTTTGCTCGATGTCTTCGGTGGGCAGCACTTCCGCATCGGGAAATGCCTCCAGCGCCGCCATGACCAGAGGCGAATTCAGGATCTCGTTCCGCGCGGCTTGTTCAATGGCACGCTCTTCTTCCAACAAAGTTGGTGGCGCATCACCCGATCGCTCCTCAATGTCCCAGCGTTGGCCGGTAGCCTGCATCAACGCCTCGCGCAGCTGTGATACGAAACCCGGCATCACGGGGCCGGCCAATTGATAGACCAATAACGGCGGTGCGTAGTCGATCACGCGCATAACATCATGCAATGTGGATTCGAGCATCACATGCCCGTTCTCGCCGAGCAGCTTCAGCAAGGCTGCAAAATCGTCAGGCAATGCGTTCACTGTTGCCGATTGCTGCGCAGCAATTGGTGCAGCATTTTGCGTAGTGGAAGATGGAGGAGTAACTGCCCCACCCTCTTTCAACAGCCGCGCCAACTCGCCGGGATCGGGCATGCTGGCGCCATGCAAAACACGCAATAACGCCATGTCACAGCTTTCCAGCGGCAAGGCCGCACGGCTGACTTCCTCATGCCCCTTCAACAGCAATTGCCACAGACGGTGCAGCATCGGGAACGACAATTGATCGGACCAGCGCTCAATCACCACGCGGGCTTCTTCGGGCAATGCTGGATCGTGCGGACTGCCCAGTTTCGCCAGCGTCACCAGATGCACTTCGCGCAACAGGCCGGTCAGCGTGGCCGCAGGCTCGACACCCAGATTGTATTGCTCCCGTGCCTCTGCCAGCACATTCTGCGCGTCGCCCTCCAACAACATTGCAAACAGACGGCGGACGGCAGTTCTGTCTGACAGACCAAGCATAGACCGCAACTGTGTTGCAGTTACCGTGCCGTCGCCGTCCATATCAGCATGCGCAATGGCTTGATCGAGGATCGATTGACCATCGCGCGCCGAACCCTCGGCAGCTTGTGCGATAATCGTCAACGCTTCAGCTTCGGCTTCAATACCCTCAGCGTTGCAGATCATACGGAAGTTGTCTGCCAAAGCCTCAACCGATATCCGCTTCAGGTCGAAACGCTGACACCGCGACAGAACCGTGATTGGCACTTTGTTGACTTCGGTCGTAGCAAATAGAAATTTCACATGCGGCGGCGGTTCTTCCAGTGTCTTTAGTAACGCGTTGAACGCATTTTTCGACAGCATGTGAACTTCATCAATGATATAGATTTTATAGCGCGCCGACACCGCAGCATAACGCACTGCCTCTATAATCTCGCGGACATCGTCAACGCCGGTATGGCTGGCGGCATCCATTTCGATCACGTCGATGTGGCGGCCCTCAGCAATAGCCACGCAGGGTTCACACACGCCGCACGGGTCAATGGTCGGACCGCCCAGTTCATCGGGCCCGATGCAGTTCATCGCCTTGGCTATCAGCCGCGCGGTCGAGGTTTTGCCGACTCCGCGAACGCCCGTCATTAGGAAAGCATGCGCCAACCGGTCGCGTTTAATCGCGTTGCCCAGCGTTTGCACCATTGCGTCCTGGCCAATGAGTTGCGCAAAATTCTGCGGCCGATATTTGCGTGCTAAAACGCGGTACGGTGTCGTTGAAACGGCAGCCGCTATCGGCGAAGGCGCAAGGCCAAGGCCTAGCGCATCATCGGGCATGTCGGGGTCGCGTGCCGCATTATCCATAGGCAGTGAATCATCCATTGCTGGGTGATTAGAACGATGCGCAAATTTTGTCGAAGGATGTTTGCAGTTTCCGATCAATCCACCGCCAAGCGGCGCGCAAAATGCGATTGAACCGCGCTGGAGATAGATCGCGCAACACTTTGCCGACCCGAAACCGTTGTCAAAAACGCAGCATCATCCGCGTTGGACAAATAGCCGGTTTCAAACAAAACTGACGGCGTGTCGGGTGCCTTCAACACAATGAAGGAGGCAAATTTGTGTGCGCTCCCCCGCAAAGTCATATTGGGTTCCGCCTCGCGCAGCAGCAATTTGGCAAAGCCAGCTGACACATTCATCGTTTCGCGTTGGGTCAAGTCGATCAGGATCGACGACACATTCACATCCGCGCCGCCCAGATTAACGCCGTTAATAATATCGGATTTATTCTCGCGCGATGCCAGACGTTGTGCTTCACGGTCAGAGGCGACTTCTGACAAAGTGTACACACTACCGCCTCGTGCGGTTTGGTTTTCCGCGCTGTCGGCATGGATCGACATGAACAAATCCGCCTTCATTTTGCGGGCAACCTCGAACCGGTCCTGCAACACTATAAAGCTGTCGCTATC
>JANOTI010000274.1:0-2754 GCA_031416255.1 Sphingomonadales bacterium
TTTCAAACAAGAGCTGACCTACAGCCCCGAACTCGCGCTTTCTGCGGCGGGGATATCGAGCCCGTCCATTGGCATGACCATCGCAATCAAGGCTGAATTTGACGCGCTTGAGGTAACAATCATGGACGCGCATCTGACCGAAATTGGTGGCGGATCGGTAAAGATCGCAGTGGATTTTAAGGTTGGCGAAGTCAAGCTGGTGACCAAATCGACTCCGATTGAATTCAAGCTGATGGACCGGAAAAAACTGCCCGCGCCGGGCATCGGGATTACCTGAGTTTGGCGCACTCAGCCACCGCGTACAAAATCTTTACAGCAGACCAATGGGCGCAGTTTCGCAGCTGTGGCGTATTCCATGGCGCGCCGGTGGATTTGGCCGATGGCTATATCCATTTGTCGGCCACCGATCAGTTGCAAGGCACGCTGGACAAGCATTTTGCTGAACAAGTCGGACTGGTGATCGCCGAGGTTGATTTGACCTCGCTCGGGGCAACCGTGAAATGGGAAGCATCACGCGGCGGCGCGTTGTTCCCGCATATCTATGGCCCGCTGCCAATGTCGGCTGTGCTGGGTTCGCGCGCCGCTTAAGAATTTAACCCCGCCGCATCGGTTGCAACTCCATTCGCGCCAGACTGCGCCACACCCATTCGAGCGGACCGTATTGGAACCGTTCCAGCCATGGTTTTGACCACAGCAACATCACCGCCCACGCGCCCAGCACGAACAGCCACAATGCGGGTCGGCTGACAGTGCCGAACAGGCCAAATCCATAGCCGTAAAAGATTGTGGTCATAACGATGCTGGTGCCTAGGTAATTGGTGAACGCAGCGCGTCCCGTTGCCGCTACACGGTCAAGAAAAGCGCTGCCCTCCAGCTTCCTGATCCAAAGGATCAACAACGCGCCATACGCGATCGTCAGCATCAATCTCGGGATTGCACTCCAAGCTAGGAAATTGGCAATCATATGGACCGGGTTAAAGTCGCTGGCCCAGGCATATGCCCCCAAAGCTGCGGAGACCAACAGGCCAGCCGGCAGCAGTCGGTTGATCCAGCGGCGATAATCAGACTCTGCCCAATCGCCCGTTAAAAAGCCGTTCTTCTTCATCGCCATGCCGAGCAGCATCAGTGGCAAAGTCTCGGTTATCGACATCAAAATGGTGAACAGCGGCGACCACCATTCCGCTGCCTTGTTGGCAAAAATATCAGCCCAGCTGCCGCGGTGCAATGCCAATTCGCTGGCAATATTGGTTGCGAAATCATCGCTGGCCAACACTTCTTTAAGGCTGCGGACCGTCTCAGCATCCGCGCCCGGCTGCGTCGCGGCCCATTGCAAAGCCTGCAAGGCGCCAAACTGCGCGCCCCATAATAAAACGCCCAGACCATAAACAATCAGCGCCCATTTAATCAGGCGTTTCGGTTCCCATTTGTGCATCAGGAATGCAAGGCAGCCAATGGTTGCGTAAAGGAACAAGATGTCGCCGAACCAAAGAAGGAAGTAATGTGCAAGGCCAAAGACCGCGAGCCATAACATCCGTCCGTAATGCGTCCGCGCTGCGCTTTGCTGCTTCGCCTCAGCCCGTTCGATAATCAGCATCATACTCGCCCCGAACAGCAACGAGAAGAGCCCGCGCATTTTGCCATCAATAAAGACGGTGGACACAAACCAGCTGACCCGGTCGGCCAGTGTCTCGCCACCATAGGCACCCGGCGAAACATAAGCCCATTCGGGCATAGCAAAGCCTATGATGTTCATCGCCAGTATGCCCATAACGGCAAAGCCGCGCAGTGCATCCAGAGTAATATGGCGTGCTTGGCCGCTGGCTTCTGTCATGATTTTCCCCCTGTATTAGAGGGATACTACAGCCAGCTGCTTATCTGGTCCAGCGGCTTCTTTATGGTGGCGTGAACAGGTACAGTTGCACCTTGCGCTGGATGACCGACGACCAACACCATCACCGGCTTTTCATTCGCAGGCCGATCGCACAGTTGATTGAGGAACTTCATCGGGTTGGGCGTATGTGTAAGCGTTGCCAAGCCCGCATCGTGCAGCGCCGCGATCAGGAAGCCGGTAGCGATGCCGACGCTTTCGTTGACATAATAGTTTTGCTTATCATCGTCGGGGTACATCCCGCCACGCCGCTGGCCGAAAATCACAATCAGCCATGGTGCGGTCTGCAGATAGGGCTTGCTGGCATCGGTTCCCAGCTGGGCCAGCGCATCAAGCCATTCCTGACTGGCTTTGCCTTCGTAAAACGCAGCTTCCTCTGCCTCGGCGGCTTTGCGCAACGCCAGTTTTTTCTCTGCCGAACCAATCACTGCAAAATGCCAAGGTTGGTGATTCGCACCGCTGGGCGCTGTTCCCGCCGCCAGCAATGCTTGTTCGATCACAACGCGAGGCACATCGCTATTGCTGAAATGACGGCACGTTCGCCGAGTCTTCAAATCGGCATAAAATTGTTCTGCGCGTGCAACTTGCGTTGCATCATCATACGCTGGCAAAACATTATATGGGATCGATGGATGGTCTTGCATGGTCCGATGATACCGATGCAAAAAAGATATTGAAAGCGCGGCGTCAATTTGTTATTAACATGAATGTAGGTAAGAAACGAAGCAGTGATACTCAGGTAAAGGCCTCTCCCATGACGACCCTCAATATGGCGGATAACAGCATCCCCTTTCACCACCCCGAGCGCCCGGGGAGCGAATTTCGGCCGTTGAAAGCGTGGCGTCATTTCCGCAAGCTGATCGCGG
>JANOTI010000275.1:0-5392 GCA_031416255.1 Sphingomonadales bacterium
CCTGGCCAACAGCGGCCACCGGCGCGCGGTGTTTCGCGCCGGTGATGGCTGGGCAGGGGAATGGCTGGCGCCGTGAACGGGACGCGCAGGCGATGAGCCCCGGCGTTCGCCGGGGTGACGAGGTGGGGATTTAGCGGGTCAGTTTTTTATACGTCAGCGCATGCGGACGGTCCGCCGCGTCGCCCAGCCGCCGCCGCTTGTCTTCCTCATACATCTGGAAATTGCCTTCGAACCATTCGACATGGCTGTCGCCCTCGAACGCCAGAATGTGGGTGGCAAGCCGATCAAGGAAGAAGCGATCGTGGCTGATGACCACGGCGCAACCGGCAAAGCTTTCCAGCGCTTCTTCAAGCGCTGAAAGCGTCTCGGTATCCAAATCGTTGGTGGGTTCATCGAGCAGCAGCACGTTGCCGCCCTCTTTCAACATCTTGGCCATATGCACGCGGTTGCGTTCACCGCCAGACAATAAACCGACCTTTTTCTGTTGATCCGCACCCTTAAAGTTGAACGCGCCGACATAGGCCCGCGTCGGCGTTTCGTGCTTGCCAACTTTCATATAATCCGCACCGCCCGAGATTTCTTCCCAGACGTTTTTGTTGGGATCAAGGTCATCGCGGCTTTGATCGACAAAACCCAGACGGACGGTGTCGCCTAAAATAACCTCACCACTATCCGGCGTTTCCTGACCGGTAATCAAGCGGAACAATGTCGATTTACCCGCGCCGTTGGCGCCAATCACGCCGACAATACCGCCGGGAGGTACGCTGAACGACAGGTTTTCAAACAGCAATTTATCGCCATAGGCTTTGGATACATTTTCAACGTCGATAACTTTGCTGCCAAGCCGTTCGGGCACCTGAATGACGATTTGTGCTTTGCCAGGCGAACGGTTTTCCTGCGCCTGCACCAGCTGGTCGAACGATTTAATACGCGCCTTAGATTTGGTCTGCCGCGCCTTGGGGCTCTGCCGAATCCATTCCAGCTCGTCCTTGATCGCTTTCTGGCGGCCGCTATCCTCACGCGCTTCTTGCTCTAAGCGCTTGCCCTTTTTCTCAAGGTAGGTGGAGTAGTTGCCTTCATAGACAAAGTAGCGGCCACGATCGAGTTCGAGGATCCAGCTGACCACGTTGTCGAGGAAATAGCGGTCATGGGTAACAAGGATCACGTTGCCCTTGTAATCCACCAGATGCTTTTCCAGCCAGGCGACGCTTTCGGCATCCAAATGGTTGGTTGGTTCATCGAGCAGCAGAATGTCTGGCTTTTCCAGCAACAAACGCGTCAACGCGATACGGCGTTTTTCACCACCCGACAGGTTCGTGACGGGCCAATCACCCGGAGGGCAACGCAGCGCATCCATCGCGATTTCCAATTGGTTATCCAGCGTCCAGCCATCCACCGCGTCGATCTTTTCCTGCAACGTCCCCATTTCGTCCATCAAGGCATCGAAATCGGCGTCCTCTGGCGGATCACCCATAATCATCGAAATTTCGTTGAAGCGCGCAACAAGATCGGCAACTTCGCGGACGCCGTCCATGACGTTCTCTTTAACCGTTTTGCTTTCATCCAGCTGCGGTTCCTGCGCCAGATAGCCAACAGTGATATATTCGCCCGGCCAAGCCTCGCCGGTAAATTCAGTATCCATCCCCGCCATGATTTTCATCAGCGTCGATTTGCCGGTACCATTCGGGCCGACAATGCCAATCTTGGCATCGGGGTAGAATTGCAGGTTGATGTTATTCAGCACGGGCTTTGGTGCGCCGGGGAAGGTTTTCGTCATCCCCTTCATGACATAACTGTATTGGGCGGCCATAAGCTGTCTGCTTTCGATTTAATGCTGATCGGATTTGACGCGTCTTTAGCCATGCGAGGCCATAGCTGCAAGGCGGGATTGGCATAGCGGTGAAAGCCGGTTAAGCCATCGCCATGAACATATATACAATCCCTATCGCTGCCGCCTTAATATCAATTTCCCAGCAAATCGGAGCTGTACCACCACCGTTACCGCCTACTGCCGCCCAATCGGCGCAAAGCGACACGCTGGCCTTTGAAATCGTCGAAGGTTTAACCACCGAGATTGGTCCGCGCCAAGGTGGCACTGAAGCCGAACAGCGCGCCCGTGACTGGTCTGTGGCTAAACTGAAGTCGCTCGGCTTTACCAATGTCCGTGAAGAAAAATTCGATATGCCAACTTGGGTTCGTGGCGAAGAAAAGGCCTGGGTTATTTCGCCTTTCCAAATGCCGATGGCGATTACGGCGCTGGGCAATTCAGGATCGACGGGCGACACGCCGATGGAGGGTGAAATCGTCTATTTCGCCACGTATGATGCGTTGGTCGCAGCCGACGCCTCGCAAATCGCTGGAAAAATCGCCTTTGTCGATCATCAGATGAAGCGCACACAAGATGGCAGCAGCTATGGCCAATTCGGTCGTGCGCGCTTTGTTGGCCCCAATGTCGCGGCAAAAAAAGGCGCGAAAGCGATAATCATCCGGTCGATCGGCACCGATAGTCACCGCAATCCGCACACCGGAAACACTAATTTTGAACCCGGTGTGACGCCTATTCCAGCAGGCGCCATTTCCAATCCTGATGCGGACAATCTGGTGCGGCAAGTGAAGCTGGCAAAATCGCCGAAGCCACTGACAGTAAAACTGTTGCTAACGCCGAAGAATTTGGGGCAGCAGAAATCGGGCAATGTTATCGCTGAGGTTACCGGCACGAACCCGGCACTGCCACCTATCGTAATTGCCTGCCATCTGGATAGCTGGGATCTGGCCACCGGCGCGTTTGACGATGCGTCGGGATGCGGCATCATCACGGCGGCGGCCAAGCATGCTTCGCTATCAGGCAAGCCCAAACGCACCATCCGCCTGCTTTGGGCCGGCGCCGAAGAAGTCGGGATATGGGGCGGCAAAGCCTATGGGGCTGCGTATAAAGACCAACCCCATGCGTTGGCGATGGAATCCGATTTTGGTGCAGACCGCGTGTGGCGTGTTGATTTCAAATTGCCCGAGAGTGCAAAGGCGCTGTCGGACACAATCGCAGCCCAGCTTGCGCCTTTAGGAATCACGCGCGGCAAAGACCCCGCGAGTGGCGGGGCGGATGTTGGTGCAATTATCGAAGCCCAAGGCCTTGGTATCATCGACCTGCAACAGGACGGCACACGCTATTTCGATCTGCACCACACACCGGACGATACGCTGGATAAGATTGATCCGGAACAATTGCGCCAAAATGTTGTCGCTTGGGCAACGGTGCTCGACTTGGTCGCGAATTATGAAGGCGAATTGAAGCCATGATACGTTTTGCGCTAGCTGTATTCCTGCTTGCCCTAACCTCGGCGTGTTCAAGTGAGCCCGCACCCAAAGAAGCCGGAAAAGCCGAAGCCGCAGAAATTAGGGAAGAAACGGATTCCGCCGTCAAAGCCGAAAAGAAAAGCATTGAGGAAGCAGCGGAAGCCGCTGTGAAACTTGTCGAGGAAGAAAGCCGGCAAGAGATTGAGGATTTGGCACCAACTGGGGCGCAGTAAACTCAAGCACGTTATACAACGCGTATGGCCTTAGCCGCTAATCCTTTGACATCCACACGCGCCTTCAACCGCGCAGCGAGCAGCGCCGTTCCGCTAACTTTGCGTTGGACGAACAAGGTGTCGACCTCGGGCACATGCCATGTTGATCGATCAGCGATCATTGCTTTCGCCTCTTCACGAACAACCGGAACAAAAGCACGGTCGCCGAAGTCGAACGTTTCGTCGCAGTTTATCGCCTCGTCAATTGCAGCAATGATCCGGTCAATGGCGTCCTGATGCGCGGCGGCGGCCCCTGCCCCAAGAAATCCTGCCACGACAGCAGTTTCGCGCATACCGTCTCGGTCCCCCTTTAGCCCCGCATCAATCATCGCCTTATAGGCCGCAGCCGTGGCCTTCGGCACATCACGCGTCGCTCCGAAATCAAGCAGAACAAGCTTTCCGGTTTCCGGCTGCCAACGGTAATTGGCAAAGTTGGGATCAGTCTGCATGACGCCAAATTCAAATATCTCGCGCAGCACAAGTTCTATCAGATGCGCCATCGCAGTATCACGGGTCTCTTGCGGCGCAGTTGTTAGTGTCTCGATCGCTTTGCCCTCAACAAAGCTCATCGCCAACACACGCGATGTTGTGAACGCTTCGTCCAGTTCGGGCACAATGTAACGGTCATCTGCCGCCAGCAAGGTGGCAAAGCGGCGCATCTGTACGCCTTCGCGTATATAGTCCGCTTCCTCGGCCAATTGACGCTTGGCTTCATTAAGCAGTGGCTGCAAATTAAGTTCGGCTGGCAAAAGGCCGGATATCCGGAGCAAGGTCGCAACATTATCGACGTCAGAATCGATGCTTTCACGCACACCGGGATATTGCACCTTTATCGCTAACCTGCGTCCATCGGGTAACGTCGCACGGTGAACTTGCCCTATCGACGCAGCTGCAATCGGGGTTGCCTCAAAATGGGCAAAGCGCCGCCTCCAGTCTGGTCCCCATTCGCTTTTCAGCAACGTGTTGAGTTGTGCGGGAGGCATGCGATAAGCTTGATTGCGCAATCGGGCGAGGATTTCTGTCAATTCCGGCGGAAGCAGATCGCCTGCATCCATCGAGATCATCTGCCCCAGCTTCATCGCAGCACCCCGAAGATGCGACAATCGGTCCGCAACACGCATCGCGTTAGCCGGTGTCAGGATCAAATCCTCCAACTTTGGGCGCTCACCGCTGGCCAAACGCCGAGCGCCTTCAGCCAGCATCCCGCTGGCTACGCCGCCAGCAAGCCGCCCGAAAGTACCAAGGCGTGACAAGCGCCCAGTGGGAACAGCGCGGCCACGATGTGATTTTGTAGAACCAGTTTCATTATCCATGTCGAAAATGCAAAGGCGCAAGTGAGCACAAGGTCAACCTAGGCGAAAACCGCACATTGCAATATTGGGCTCTACAGGAGTAGTCTGAGTGACAAAAATTGCTGTTTAAGTCCTAGGCTTTGCAACTGTGGGCGCACTTTAATCATATGCCGGTGCGGGCTATCGTCGATCAACACAGGCCATTCTCTATCCTAGAGCCTATGCTTTTGCGCTTATTTGCATCTTTCCTTTGGCAGACTATCCAAACAAGGCGTAATAGTCAAAATCAAGCTGATCCGTAGAGCGCCAATAAAGGCAGCAATGATTGGCCAAAATAGCAAAACGCGGCCAAAGCCATGCTCAAGCGACGCAATGGCGCCAACGCTTTTCCGGGAGAGGTGGTCGCTCAGCCGCTTCATTGCCACATCCATGTTGTTATCTCCGCTGCACGCTACTGGTACGACGTTAAAAAGATAGAGTTAATATTTGGTAGGGTTTCGGCATGAGATAGGATGAAAAAAGCATAGCCCGTTC
>JANOTI010000276.1:0-10166 GCA_031416255.1 Sphingomonadales bacterium
CGCGTCTGAAGGCGACCGGCTTGCTGGTCAACGTCGTCGATCAGCCTCGGTTATGCGACTTTACCACTCCGGCAATTATCGACCGCAACCCTGTGCTGATTGCTATCGGCACTGGTGGCGCTTCGGCGGGGCTGGCCAAAGCGTTGCGGCAGCGATTAGAGGCTTTGCTGCCGCAAAACCTAGGCTCGCTGGCACAGGGTTTGGCGGCGATGCGCGATTCTATCCGGCAGAAATGGCCCGACAATGTGGCGCGGCGCAAAGCGATTGATGATGCGTTGAGTGAATCGGGTATCCTCGATCCGTTAAGCGACATCGTTGAGCCCGCACTTAACGATTGGCTCAGCCAGTCCGATTCCAAACGACCCGATGGTGTGGTTGAACTAACGCTTGCATCGTCTGACCCCGATGATTTGACACTGCGCCAGGCGCGGTTGCTTGGGCAGGCCGACCATATCTACCATGCGGCCATTGTGCCCGATGCGGTTCTGAATCGCGCACGCGCCGATGCTACGCGACACGTTGGAATACCGCCCCATCCGGCACCCGACGGGTTGGTGTTGCACCTAAAGATGCAGGATAGAAAAGAGAGCGCATTATGACCTTTGCATTATCGCCACACACTCCAATGTTGCTTTTCGGGTGTGGTAATATGGGGCGTGCAATGCTCGACGGCTGGTTGCGGAGTGGTGTGGATCCGGCCAGCTTTATTGTCGTCGATCCAAATGCGCAAAACGTGCCGGATGGAGTCGCGGTCCACACAGATTCCCGTTCTCTCGACCTGCGATTTTCGCTCTGCCTGCTTGCGACCAAACCGCAAATTTTTGCCGCCGTAGCGACCGATGTTGAACGGCTGGTGTTGCCCGATGCTTTAATACTGTCGCTTTTAGCGGGAACGCGCTGCGCTACATTACAAACAAATCTACCGGGGCGACAAATCGTCCGTCTGATGCCCAATTTAGCAGCATCGCTCGGTAAATCGCCGATCGGGATTTTCTCTGCGATTGCGGAGGAACAGTCCGCTTTCGATGCGCTGTTGGCGCCCTTGGGGACTTGCTACTGGATGAAGGCTGAGGATCAAATGGACGCGGTTACAGCTTTGGCAGGTTCCGGTCCGGCTTTTGTCTATCGCTTTATCGATGCCCTGGCAAAAGCAGGCGTGGAACTCGGCCTTGATCCCAGGCAATCGCTAGGACTGGCGCAATCAATGGTGCTGGGCGCTGCCGAACTGTCTTCATCGCTGGATTGCACACCAAATGAACTGGCGCAGCGCGTAACCAGCCCTGGCGGAACTACCGCAGCCGGACTGTCTGTCTTAGACGCAGATGATGCACTGCTTAGGCTCGTAAAGGCGACGCTGGCTGCTGCACGCGACAGAGGCATTGAACTCGCTAAGGCCTGAAGCAAAAAAGGCCGCCCCGGTCAATCCGGAGTGGCCTTTTGGGATATCAATGATCTATCACCGGTAAAAGATGTGGTTATCTATCGTGCCCATGCGCTTTAACCGCCAACCCGGCGATACATAGCGTGCGTGAAAAAATAGCGCACCTTCAACAGGGCTTTTCCAGCTTCCGTCGAGTGCGATTTTACTGATCGCTACAGCATTTTTCCAGTTCGTGCCGCCGGTATCGATACGCGGCATTTTTCCGCCACGAACGAACGAGAACTGGCTGGCTTGATAAACAACGCCGCAAATGGATGATGGGAAACGGCCCGACTTGCTGCGCGCCAAAACCACCCGCGCAACCGCAAGTTGTCCGGAAAGCGATTCGCCTTTTGATTCAAAATAGACTGCGCCGGCCAAGCACCGTGTTTCAGTGTCAAGTTCGCCTGCACTGCCGTGGTTTTTGACCAGTTCGGCAAGACTGGATGCGTTGACAGGCGCTGCAACCGCGGCGTTTTGTTCAAGAACAGGCGCGTGGGTTGTTATCTCGCCTGTGCCTTGCGCAAAGATGATCGTTTCGCTGGAAGGCTTTAACGCGGTCTCGCGTGAAGCCGCGTCAGCGGAAAGGACAGAGGTATCGATTGTAATCGTATTGGATGCGAGCTGGCTGTCGGTACCATCAGTACCAAAGGCAAGACCTGCGTCAGAAAAGCTCGCGCCTGACAGCAGTGTAAGCGAAAGAACCGCGATAGGTGCGGCTTTGCGAAAAGATATCATTGTGTTCGTTCATTATGCGGCTGCAGAGCCAATCGCGCGAAAACTCAAAAACCAAATACGCGATCTTTTCAACGTCCGTCTTGCGTGTTTGCCCATTCGACACACCCCTGAGCCGATACAGCAACCTTCGCTACATAACCGCTCATTTATTGTGCAATGCAGCAAAGTCAACCCCGCATGTCCAAAAGTCCGGTCAACCGTTCATCAAACGCGACGTCCAGTTCCAATACCCAGATATCAGGGTCGCGTGCGGTGCGCCGATCAAGATATTCAGATATTTTCTGTTCATTATCAATATCTTGAGTGATAATGGATTGCCATTTTGGGATGTCGTTGATGACCGGAAACTGTTCGAAAAGCGCCGGATTTCGGCCTCTGCAGCGGGTTACAAGCAGCAGCGTACCAGCGGTTGGATCGCCTTTGCGAAGCACCGTTGCAAAATCGCCATCTGCAGAAAGTCTGCGGATTAACGCGGAGACCACCATATGGGTGGCAAGCCGCGGTTCAGGCGGCATCGCGCTCCTCAAAACCAACCAGAAGCGCATAAAGCGCGGCGCCATCCTTTGCACCGCGCAACTGCGCCCGGCTGGCTTCATCGCGGAACATGCGAGAAACCTCGGCAAGTGCTTTCAAATGGGCCGCACCATCATTCACCGGAGAGAAAAGTGCGAACACCAGATCGACAGGCTCGTCGTCGATCGCGTCATAATCCACCGGTTTTTCCAAAAGCGCGAAAACACCGACAGGTCCATCAAGGCCGATTACTTTGCAGTGCGGTATTGCTGTCCCGCCGCCAAATCCGGTGGGACCCAAGCGTTCACGCTCGACAAGCGATTCCTGCGCTTGCGCAGCATCGATGCCGTAATTTTCAGCTGCCACGGCAGCCAGCACGCCAAGTAATGCGTCTTTATCAGCAGATTTTAGCCCGGAAACCACCGCGCCATCCAAAATGCGAGTTGTAATGCGAATCATGTCTATCTCATCGCCACTGCTTCAATCAGCAGCCAGCGAGCTCCGAAATTATTGAATCATAAAGAAGAAAATTTAGGGTCCGGTAGAATTCTAAACTGCAGATCTAGGTTCGACCCAGCCAATCGTCCCATCGTGGCGGCGATAGACCATATTATGCGTACCAGTGCCACTGTTTTTGAACAGCAACGCAGACGTATTCCGCAAATCCATCAGCATCACTGCATCGGATACCGTCGATTCAGGGATATCCGTTCGCATCTCGGCGACGATCACTGGCGCGTCGGGTAGTGGAGCGTCTGCCTCTGCATCGCCTGCTGCGAATACGGTGTAGGCTGCTTCTTCTTCGCGCTGCGCATGCGCGGTCTGTTCATGCCGGTCTTGCAAACGGCGCATATAGCGGCGGAGCTGTTTGTCGATTTTCTCGGCCGCGCTATCGAATGCGATATGCGCGTCGGCAGCTTCGCTATGCCCTTTTAAAACAAGACCGTGCATGACGTGCATGATGATATCGCAACTGAAGCGGTCATGCGGAGCGCGACCAAAAGTGACAGTTGATGATAACGCCTTAGAGAAATATTTATCAACAATCACAGTCAAACGCGTTTCGACATGGGTTTTGAGTGCTGCGCCTGTTTCCAGCTGATGACCGGCTACGCGAATGTCCATATCGATACTCCTTCTTGGTGGTGGTTGCGGGGAGAATGCATTTTTCAGGACGGGATAACGCTTTCACGCCCATTCCAGATTGCATCTTTAATATTTGCTATAAAATCACGATGCCGCTCCAGCTCTTGTGCGGACGCACTATGCGGACGCGGCGTACGAACAGGCTGGTCCACCAGAACCAGGCGCTGATTTTTTACATCCGACTTTTCCTGTGCTGTTTCCTCGGGTGCAAGTTCGAGACCAATTTGTTTGCCACCGGTCAACTCGATATAAAGTTGCGCCAGCAACTCGGCATCAAGCAATGCCCCGTGCTTCGTCCGGTGGCTGCGATCAATCCCATAGCGTGTGCACAGTGCATCGAGCGACAGTTTGGCACCAGGATGCCGAGTGCGGGCCAAAGCAATGGTATCCACCATTCGCGCCATGTTGATCCGCTCTCGGCCACATTTGTCCAGCTCCATATTGAGAAAGCCGAAATCAAAGCTGGCGTTATGCGCGACAAGCGGACTGTCGCCGAGAAACTCTAAAAGGGCATCAGCCCGATCTGGGAAAAATGGCTTATCCGCAAGAAAGGTGGATGACAAGCCGTGCACCTGTTCGGCGGCGGCGGGCATTGCACGCTGGGGATTGTAGTAGCAGTGAAAGGTTTGGCCGGTAATCACGCGCCCGAACATCTCGATACATCCAATTTCGACCATCCTGTCACCTGTTAAAGGATCAAAGCCTGTCGTTTCCGTGTCGAAGATAATCTCGCGCATTCTGTGAAGATACATCGGCCTATTTTTTCAAGACTGCAAGGCCATCACGCAAATTTTTGACAAGTGTTCGCACTTGGGCGTGGGTATGGTCCATCGTCTGACCGGTATCGATGATGCTGTTCGCCTTGGCGCGTTTTTCGGAGTCAGGAAGCTGTAGTTTCAGAATGTTTTCAAATTTGCCTGATGTCATGCCAGGTCGCGCCAATGCGCGTTCGCGTTGCTGTTCCGGTGAAGCCGACACCACGACAATATGGCCTACAACGTTGTGGCCTCCCTTTTCGAACAATAAAGGAATATCAAAAACGACAATATCTGTATCGGCATGGTCCGAAAGGAACTGTGTGCGCATTGCCCCCACGGCAGGGTGAATAATCGATTCGAGTGTAGCCAGTTTGTGTTTATCGCCCAACACTGCAGCGCCCAGCTTCTGCCGGTCAACCCCTTGGGCACCGGTCGTTCCCGGAAACGCGCTTTCGATTTCATCGACGAGCATACCGCCGGGGCCCTGTAAAACATGAACAGCCCGATCAGCATCAAAAACGGGGATACCTTCAGCCTCAAACATAGCGGAAACGGTCGATTTTCCCATTGCTATGGAACCGGTCAGCCCGACGATCAGAGGCTTTTTAGCCGCTGTCATTTCAACAGCACAGCGCGCAGCTCTTCGTCGCTATCGCTTGGAGGAGCGACGCCGAAAAACATCTCGAACGCCAAAGCGGCTTGTCCGACCAGCATTTCCAAACCATCGACTGTTACCATCCCGCGCGCTTTCGCCGCTTTCAACAATTCGGTTTCAAGCGGCGCATAAACAAGATCATAAACCCACGCATCATCCGGCAGCGGGGACAGATCAAGGTCAAGCGACGGTTGCCCAACCATGCCCAAAGGGCTTGAATTGATAACAAGCGCAGCAGGCGGAAGATTTGCATCCATGGCTAAGACGCTCCCTTTCAGGCCGAACCGTGCAAGGAGAGCCGCTGCTTTCAAAGGACTGCGCGCCAGCAAAGTGACAGTCCCAATGTCCGCTTGCGCCAATGCAAACAAGACAGCCCGTGCCGCCCCTCCTGCGCCGATCACGACCGCTGGTGCACCTGTCCAGTCCATGTCTGAAATGGGGCCAAAAAATCCAGCGGCATCGGTGTTGGTTGCTTGCAGATCACCATCACGATTGCGAAAAATTGTGTTGGCCGCACCGATGGAATCACGAACCCCACCAGGGTCAGCGATGTGATCAAGTACTGCCAATTTATGCGGAATGGTAACATTACAACCGCGCCAGTCCGCATCTGTCAAACGTTCGGCAAAATAATCTGGAAGCGCATCAGGCAAAACATGATGTGCGCGGTAGTCCGCAACGATGCCCAATTTTTGCAACCAAAACCGGTGAATCAGTGGAGACTTTGAATGGCTGATCGGATCGCCAATCACTTCGGCATATATGGTCATGTGGCGATAATTCCTCGTTCACGCAAAAAACTGAGCAGAGGCAGCATAGGCAAACCCATGATGTCGAAATGGCCGCCTTGAATCTGGGAAAACAACTGCACGCCAGCACCTTCAATTTGGTAGCATCCTACGCAATGCCGGATAGCGTCCCAATGCGTATCGACATAATCATGGATGTACGCGTCCGATAGCGGGCGCATTGTCATTCGGGATGTTGCGACAAAGCGCCAAACGGGTTCCCCGCGTTCGGCCACAACCGCCGCAGAATAGAGCTTGTGTGTGTTCCCCGCCAATTTCTGCAACTGCATAACAGCTTGGCCGGAGCTTTCGGCTTTGCCTAGCATCGTGCCGTCTGCGCATTCTAATGTTTGATCCGCACCAATCACCAGAGCTCCTGGATTTTTGATCGACAGTTTTAGCGCCTTTGCCTCAGCCAGAGCATCGGCGATGTCTCTGGCGGTATAGGATCTATTGATAAGACCTTGTTTTAGTGCGTCTTCATCAACCATCGGAGCTATGGCATCACAATCTACACCGGCTTGGTTCAGCATAAAGCGCCGTGCGCTGCTGGTTGAGGCAAGGATAAGCAGAGTCACAGGCTGCTGTCGCTTTGGGCGGCGCGGTCATTGTACAGATTGATAATCGCAGCTGCGCTTTCCTCGATTGAACGCCGAGTGACGTCGATCACAGGCCAGCCATTGTCAGCAAACATCCGCCGAGCAAAAGCGATCTCACGCTTTACAGCTTCTTCGGCAACATAATCGGTGTCGGGTGTCTGGTTTAGCGACAATAATCGGTTGCGCCGCACCTGTACCAGCCGATCAGCGCTTGTCACAAGCCCAACCACCAAAGGATGCTTTAACGAATAGAGCGATTCGGGCGGTGGTGATTCGGGAACAATCGGGATATTGGCTGTTTTGTAACCCCGGTTTGCAAGATAAATGCTGGTGGGTGTTTTCGATGTCCGCGAAACGCCTGCAAGAACAATGTCGGCCGCTTCCCAATTTTGATGATTAAGACCATCGTCGTGGGCAATCGTAAACTGAATGGCATCAACGCGGGCAAAATAGGCTTCATCAAGCGCATGCTGCCGGCCGGGTCGTGCCTTTGCCTCTTGTCCCAATATGCCTGATAAAGCATCCGAGACGGCGTCAAGTGCCGCAACCGCAGGAAGCCCAAGGGTCCGACAGCGATCCTCAAGCTTTCGCCGCATCGTCTGATTAACAAGTGTAAATAGAACAAGGCCGGGATGCGCCGCTACATCAACAAGTATCCGGTCCAAGTGTGATTCCGATCGCACCATGGGCCAGAAATGTTTGATGACTTCGATATCGTCAAATTGCGCGAGCGCTGCTTTGGCAATATTCTCCAGCGTCTCGCCAGTCGAATCGGACAACAAATGAAGATGAATGCGATCTAACAAATTAAGGGGATCCTTACGCATAGCTTTGTGGGTGAGTTGGGGATAAATCAAGGGACAAAGTTTATCGTGCAACCTGCAGGCTTTCCTCCCGATTCCATTCCGGATTCGCGCACAGTCTGTCCACAGGCTGGGAACGCCATCAACAGCGTGTGTATAACAGGGATAAGTTTTTCGAATCGTGAGGATCTGCAAGCACAACAGAGTCAATCTGTTGGCAAAATCGGTAACGGAGCCTAGATGCGGCGCTTATCCACAATACATCATCTATCATCATCCTTATTATCTTATATTTATATGATTGGAGTCTTGCATGACCGTAGTTGGTCAAAAGCCGTTGCTTGACACGTTGAACGGAGCCGTAAACGATACGCCACCGGTGTGGTTAATGCGGCAGGCTGGTCGTTATTTGCCAGAATACCGAGCGTTGCGCGCCGAAAAGGGCGGGTTCCTCGAGCTTGCCTATGATAGCGATTGTGCCTGTGAGATAACGTTGCAGCCCATCCGCCGTTTCGGCTTTGATGGCGCTATCCTGTTTTCCGATATTCTTGTTATCCCGCATGCTATGGGACAGGATCTTTGGTTTGAGACTGGTGAAGGCCCAAGGCTGGCTCCGAAATTGACCGAAAGCAATTGGCGCGATTTGGTACCACAGCCGCAACGGCTCGATCCGATTTACGAAACGGTCCGCAAAGTGAAAGCCGCATTGCCAAAGACAACGACATTTTTAGGCTTTGCAGGAAGCCCGTGGACGGTCGCTACGTACATGGTGACAGGTCAGGGTAGCAAAGATCACGCAGAGGCTCGAACGATGGCTTACACACAGCCTGAGGAGTTTGGCGCGCTGATCGACGCTATCGTTTCAAACACTGTCGAATATCTGTCACGACAGATTCAAGCAGGCGTTGAAGCTGTGCAGTTGTTTGATAGCTGGGCGGGTTCTCTTTCACCCGCACAATTCAACCGTTGGGTAATCGAACCCAACGCCGCCATCGTAAAAGCGCTGAAAAAACGGCATCCTGAAACGCCGATTATCGGTTTTCCAAAGGGCGCGGGTGCAAAACTGTTGGATTATGCCAACGGCGTTGGTGCAGATGCCATCGGAATCGATGAAACAATCGATCCGATATGGGCGCACGCAAATTTACCAAAGGGATTACCCGTTCAAGGCAATCTCGATCCTATGGCCTTATTGGCTGGCGGCGAACCTCTGGAACACGCCGTTGAGCGCATTTGCGCGGCCTTTATTGGCCGTCCCCATATTTTTAACCTTGGCCACGGCATTTCGCAGTTTACCCCCATTGCACATGTTGAAAAGCTGATTAGCTTAGTGCGCAAGGGATAGCCTATGAGGCTCCGAATATGACGGATATACTGAACGTGCTTTATAACTGGCTGACGGCAGCGCATATTATTTTTGTGATATTTTGGATGGCGGGGCTGTTCATGCTGCCGCGTTTCTTTGTCTATCATCAGGAAGCAACAGAAGGTTCTGAAGAATCTGCGCGCTGGGTGGATCGTGAATCTCGGCTGATCAAAATTATCCTGAACCCTTCGATGATTATTGTTTGGATTCTCGGTTTAGTGCTTGCGGGGCAAATCGGAGCGCTGACCCAAGGCTGGTTCCATGTGAAATTGCTCCTGGTTTTGGGCGTATCTGGCTATCACGGTTGGTTGATTGGCTACGCCAAAAAGTTGGCACGGGGTGAACGAACGATGACCGGAAAACACCTGCGTTTGATGAACGAAGTGCCCGGAATTGCTGCTGCCGCGATTGTAATCCTGGTGGTCGTTAAGCCGTTCTGATTGACTAAACACACGATATTGCGTATTTGACATTTAAGCCCGTCCTGGGCGTGAGGCGCAGTTTTCATACACGCCACATATTTTTCAAATTCCGACTGGTACCCGTTAACGCCAGCAATCCATCAAAAATGGACTAAAAACATGCATTTAAAAGAACTTAAAACCAAAAAACCCGCTGAACTTGTCTCGATGGCCGAAGAGCTGGAGATTGAGGGTGCATCGACTCTGCGCAAACAGGATCTGATGTTCGCGATTCTGAAAGAAATGGCCGAAGACGGCGAACAGATTATGGGCGTTGGCACAATTGAGGTTATGCCAGACTCATTTGGCTTTCTGCGCTCACCCGAATCCAATTATCTCGCAGGACCTGATGATATCTACGTCTCACCCAACATGGTTCGCCAATTTGGTTTGCGCACCGGTGATACGGTCGAAGGCGAAATTCGCGCCCCTAAAGATGGCGAACGCTATTTCGCGCTGACCAAAGTGTTAAAGGTCAATTTTGACGATCCTGACGCTGTTCGCCACCGCGTCAATTTTGACAATTTAACGCCGCTTTATCCCGACAGCAAGTTGACGCTCGACTCGCTGGATCCCACCGTCAAAGATAAATCAGCGCGCGTCATTGATATCATTTCGCCGCAGGGCAAAGGCCAGCGCGCCTTGATCGTCGCGCCCCCGCGTACCGGTAAAACAGTGCTGCTGCAAAATATTGCCAAAGCCATTACCGACAACCATCCCGAAGTGTTTCTGATCGTTTTGTTGATCGACGAACGGCCTGAAGAAGTCACCGACATGCAGCGTTCGGTGAAGGGTGAGGTTGTCTCCTCCACCTTTGACGAACCCGCAACGCGCCACGTCCAGGTCGCCGAAATGGTGATCGAAAAAGCCAAGCGCCTTGTGGAGCATAAGCATGACGTTGTCATCCTGCTCGACTCCA
>JANOTI010000277.1:0-4960 GCA_031416255.1 Sphingomonadales bacterium
CCAGATGATATTCGCGCTGCGGTGATACGTGATGGTCGCGCATCAGCGACAATGCGCCGCGCAAATAGGCGTGGGTTACTTTCATTTGCGGCAATCCGATTCCGCGCAACGCATGGCGTGCATACCATTCGGGCCAGTTGCCTTTTGACCCGCGCGGCCAACGCCCTGCGGAGCGCGCTGCGCCTAACAGCAAAAGGATCGGTGCATGGCGAAAATATTCGGCAACGCGCCGGGTTTCAAACCAGCGTTCGTGCCAGCGGAGCCTTTTGCCGGCCAAAAAGATCGCAACAATTGACAGCAGCAACAGAAATTCAAACAGGGCAAAGCCCCATTTTTGGTCGATCGATGCCATCGGTAAATAGGCAATGCCTCCGATGATGGCGAAAGCGGATAAGAAAAAGCTCGCAACCATACCGCCGCGATAGGCGTCGGAAAGCCATGTTGAGACACCATCGGCCCAGGCAAAGGGTTTCAGTACTTCTGCTGCAATTCGGTCGGGCATTGCCGGATCGCCATCCGGTAGTGCCGCCGCCGCCGCCAGCATTGGAGCGCCGCTCCCATCGGCAATCATCATGGGATGCTCATAATGCTGACCCAAGTTCCGCAGCGAACGAACCCCGGGCTCTCCGAAAATCGCTTCGATCCGGCGATAGGTTTGGAAAATAGCGCTGCTTTTTCCGCGCCATTTTTTGTTGCCGCTTCTATTTTGCCAGCTGTTGCCCGATGGGCAAAGCGCTTGCCGGACGATCGCTCTTAAAGCAGCTTCATCGGGCTCAGATGTAGGCCTTTGGGGCAGTACAGCCAATTCCTCGGTTGCGTTTAAGACGTGCCAGCTGCCCGGATTGCGCGCGTCAATCCAGATCACCGCTATGCCCTGTTCCAACGCTGTCTCAATGGTATGGCGCGTTCCACCCGTTGTCCCCGGGGTCACGCCGTCCCAGATACCAATCATCAGGTCGGAATGTTCGATCATGACGCGCGCCGCCATAGCTGCGCGGTCGGAACAAATGCCAAAAAAGGCTTGCTTTGCGGGTTCATCCGCAGGGGTTTCCAAATGTGCGCGGTACAATGTCTCGACGAGCGCATCCTGTTCAGCAAGTTCGAAAAGATGGACCTGGTTCGCGATGGAGGAAATTTCCTCTGCCCGCGCCGCGGCACTGGCATCGAGCGCAACTTTGCCTACTAGCATCGCTTCCATATCGGCCAAATTATTAGGCTGAGCGTTGATGGCGAGGTTGAGCGCCCGACCAAATGGCAACGGCGCTGTAATCGGCCAGCCATTCGCTTTTGCTACATGCGTCGCCATCAGGTCTGCGCCATAAGCAAGCAACGAATGCAAACGCAGATGAACCAGATCAGCAACGCCAGCCTCAGCAACAGCCATCCGATTTAGACACGTCAACAGGTCCGACAAACTGTCCGCGATCTGCTGGCGGTTAGCGGAAAACACAGGATGCGTGCTGCGATGCCCGGTAATACCAACATCCAGCACCATGGCAGGTGCGGCCAATCCCGTATTACCCCTATCATCATTTTGCATGAAAATATGCTTCCGCCAGTTACACTTTTTTACCCTAGAAAGGGTTCGGCTTCCATTCAAGTGGGCTTGACCAAACATGCGGCGTTTGCACTGCTAGCCGTTTCACACTAAAGCGCGCACCACATGCTACAAGGACCATCCGAGAAGATTTTGCGGCTACCCCGCACGGCAAAGCGCGCTGTTGCACTGGCAATTGATACGCTGATTTGCCTGACGACTGTGGCTTTGGCTTACTGGTTGCGACTGGGCGATTGGACGCTGCCTACCGGTTATCAAATCTGGTCCTATGTGCTTCCGGTTGCCGTTGCCATACCCTTGTTTATCCGCTTTGGGCTTTACCGTGCGATCTTCCGCTATGTTGGCTGGAGCGCGCTGTTCAGTGTCGTTAAAGCCTGCGCGATTTTTGGTGCCATCTACGCTGCGATATTTGCGGTTGTGGGCGTTTACGGCGTGCCGCGCACCATCGGCGTCATCCAGCCGATATTGCTGTTCCTGTTCGTCGGAGGCAGTCGTGCAGCAGCGCGGTTTTGGCTAGGCGGCGGATATTCGAGCCTGTTACTGCTGTCACAGCGCAAACGTGTGCTGATCTATGGCGCGGGTTCGGCTGGACGGCAGCTTGCAGCAGGGCTTGCCAGCAGCGAAGACATGCATGTTGTCGGCTTTGTCGATGATGACCATGCGTTGCATTCGAGTGTGCTGAACGGCAAAAACATCTATGCGCCAGCAGACCTTTCCGCGTTGATTGAAGCGTTGGAGATTTCGATCCTTCTGCTCGCCATTCCGTCGGCAAGCCGACAGCGCCGGAATGAAATTATCGACAGCGTTCGCGGCAGCCACGCAAGCATCCGCACTTTGCCGGGCATGGGCGATCTCGCGCATGGCCGGGTGACAGTCAATGACCTTCGCGAGCTCGAAATTGAGGAGCTTCTCGGCCGCGACCCGGTAGCGCCTGACCCTGCGTTATTGGCGCAAAACCTATCCGGCAAAACGATACTTGTCAGCGGTGCGGGGGGGTCGATTGGGTCCGAACTTTGCCGTCAGATCCTGCGCGAAAATCCGAAAAACTTGCTGCTGATGGAGATGAGTGAGTATAACCTCTACGCAATTCACAAAGAATTGACCTCGTTGGACGGTGATGGCGCGGTCACCTCGACAATCGTGCCAATACTGACATCGGTGTTGAACGCCAAAGCACTGGATGCATTGATTGGCGAATGGCGACCCGACACGATATTTCATGCTGCCGCCTATAAGCATGTACCGCTGGTTGAGCACAACGTCGTCGAAGGCATTCGGAACAATGTGTTCGGCACTTTGACACTTGCGCAGATTGCGCAGAAACATAATGTCGCAGACTTCGTGCTCATCAGCACTGACAAAGCGGTGCGCCCGACAAACATCATGGGTGCGAGCAAGCGGCTGGCGGAATTGATCCTTCAGTCCTTTGCCTTGCAAAGCCCGAAAACCCGATTTTCGATGGTGCGTTTTGGCAATGTTCTAGGTTCCAGCGGCTCGGTTGTGCCCTTGTTTCGCCAGCAGATTAAGCAGGGCGGACCGGTGACGGTAACGCATGAGGATATCACGCGGTATTTCATGACAATCCCCGAGGCTGCGCAGCTGGTGATACAGGCCGGCACAATGGCTAAGGGCGGTGAAGTTTTTGTGCTCGATATGGGTGAGCCTGTCCGCATTATTGAACTGGCGCGGACGATGATTGAATTGTCCGGTCTTTCGGTGCGCGATGATGCCAATCCCGACGGTGACATTGCGGTCGAGGTCACGGGCCTGCGTGATGGCGAAAAGCTGTATGAAGAACTGCTGATCGGGGATAACCCAGAGGTGACCGAGCATGTCCGGATCATGAAAGCCAATGAGGATTTTCTGCAGTGGACGGAACTGGAGCCGATACTGGATCAGCTGAAAATGGCGATGGACGCCAATGACGCTGCGACACTGCGTGAAACCGTCACAGGCTTGCGGCAGATCGGCTGGCGCAGTCCGCTTTTGGAAACGTCTGAACGCCCGAACTAATACACCCCGTTTCGCACCGCCGGATTTCGGTCTAGGTCGGTGATCAAATATCATTTCAGAAAGGCACTATTTTGCGCAGGATTATTGTAACCGGCTCCGCAGGCTTTATCGGATTTCACTTGTGCAAGCTGTTGCTAGCCGAAGGTTTCGATGTGGTCGGCATCGACGCGCTGACCGACTATTATGATGTCCGCCTGAAAGTGGCGCGCCACGAAATCCTGCAGCAATCAAACCATTTTAAAGCGCATATCGTCAATATCGAGGACAATGCCGCCCTCACCGCGATTTTCGACGAAGTGAAACCCGAAGCCGTCGTCCATCTCGCCGCACAAGCGGGTGTACGCTACAGTCTTGAAAATCCCCGGGCCTATATCGACACCAATATCATCGGTACGTTTAACGTGATGGAATGCGCGCGTGCTTTTGAAGTTGGGCATTTATTGATGGCGTCCACATCGTCGGTTTACGGGGCGAATGAAGAAATGCCGTTCACCGAAACCGAAAAAGCCGACATGCCGCTGACGATCTATGCCGCGACCAAAAAGGCGAATGAGATGATGGGCCATAGCTATGCCCATTTGTGGAATTTGCCGGTGACAATGTTCCGCTTTTTCACTGTTTATGGCCCCTATGGTCGCCCCGACATGGCGTTGTTCAAATTCACCAAAGGGATCATCGAAGGCACGCCCATCGAGATTTACAACAACGGCGATATGTGGCGCGACTTTACCTATGTTGAGGATCTGGTGCGCGGTATTCGCTTGCTGGTTGATGCTGTACCGGTGCGTCCCGAAAGCGCGGCGGATATTCCAAAGGGTGACAGCCTGTCCTCTGCCGCCCCGTTTCGGGTCGTCAATATCGGAAACAGCGACAAGGTCCGTCTGATGGATTTTGTCGACGCGATTGAGGCGGAGATCGGCAAGCCTGCTATCAAACAGTTTCTCGAAATGCAAAAAGGCGATGTCCCCGCGACATGGGCCGACGCGTCGTTGTTGGAAACACTCACCGGCTTCCGGCCACAGACCGATATACGCGAAGGTGTACGCCGGTTTGTCGCGTGGTACCGCGAATATTATGCGGTCTAATAGGCCGTGACGGTAAAGCGCGCTTTTGATATCATTGTATCGCTTGCCGGACTGATTGTCGCGGGGCCGATGCTGATAATCGCCGCGTTGTTGGTGCGGATATTTCTCGGTTCGCCAGTGCTGTTTCGGCAGCAGCGGCCGGGGCTGGATGCGCAGCCGTTTGAAATCTTGAAGTTCCGGACTATGACTGACGCTGTTGGGGCCGATGGCGCATTGTTGCCCGATAAAGACCGGCTGACGGCGTTTGGACGCTTCCTGCGGTCGTCGAGCCTCGATGAATTGCCCGAATTATGGAATGTTTTGA
>JANOTI010000278.1:0-14125 GCA_031416255.1 Sphingomonadales bacterium
ATGACAATACGGCTGCGGTCCACGCCTGCGGCCTCAACTGCGGCGACTCTGGCTTCTAGCCAGTCGTATACGTCGAACAGTACAGCGTCATAATCGCCGCCTTTATGCGGATCGCTTGACTGGCTAGGGGCGTGCATCAGGGCCACAGGGCCATTGCTGTTCACCGCAACCGAAAGCGAGATGTCATCATAAAGCAAAGCCGACACATCGTTAATCATCGATGCACCGGCAGCTAGCGCAGTTTCCATCACTGCGGCTTTACGCGTGTCCACAGAGATAGCAGCGCCCGTTCTCGCCAACCGTTCTATCGTTGGCAAGATACGCTGAATTTCATCGCCTTCCCAGACGACAGGTGCGCCGGGACGGGTGGATTCGCCACCTATGTCGAGTATTGCGGCACCAGAGGCAGACAGTGCAACACCCGCCGCAGTCGCTGCATCAGGATCATCGCCCAATTTCCCGCCATCGGAAAAACTGTCGGGCGTCAGGTTCAAAATGCCCATGACCTGTGGTTGGTCAAGCCGGATGGTTCGTGCGCCCATTTGCAAAGGTACACGGGCGCTTGTTAGGTTAGCGAATATGGGTTGCGCAGTATCTGGCAAAGTGTGGCACTGCGCCACAGGCACGATTGAGCGCGTTTTGTTTTGGCCGTCGCATGCGATCAGCTCAACTGCGCTGAACCACAGCATCGTTCCGGCCAAACGTGCCGACGCGCCATCATGCTGCTGCGGGCTTTCGATGAAATGGATAGGCCTGAGGTAGAAACGACTGGGCTTCACCGGCGTTAAGGCTCATTCGCCAGCAAATAGGTCTGCCGCAAATCATCGATGCTTTTCAGTTCGCCCGTGCGCGTCTGGTAATACCAAAATGCCCAACCGTTACAGCTGGGTGCATTCTGCACCAACGCACCAATTTTGTGGATCGAACCGTATTTGTCGGTCCATTTCAATGAACCATCGGCGCGAATAATCGCCCCGAAACGGCGCTTTTTATCCATAATCTGCGAACCCGGGCGGATGTAACCATTTTCAACCAGCTGACCAAAGGAAACACGCGGTTGCGATTTGGGTGACTGCATTGTGGACAGCGAGGATTCGTCCAAAGGCAACGCCATCTGAATACGCTCTTCGGCGACTTTGCAATACGTCGCATCGCGTTCACAACCAATCCAGCGGCGTTGCAGGCGTTTCGCCACCGCGCCTGTAGTGCCTGTCCCAAAAAACGGATCAAGGACGACATCGCCGGGATTGGTGCAGGCCAGCAAAATCCGATACAGCAAAGCCTCTGGCTTTTGCGTCGGATGCGCTTTGGTACCGTTCAGTTTCAGCCGTTCCTTGCCGCCGCAAATCGGGATCGTCCAATCGGACCGCATTTGCAGTTCGTCATTCAATGTCTTCATTGATCGATAATGAAAGGTGTATTTGGCTTTCTCGCTGGTCGAGGCCCAGATCAACGTTTCATGCGCGTTGGTAAAGCGTGTGCCTTTGAAATTCGGCATCGGGTTCGATTTGCGCCAGATGATATCGTTGAGGATCCAGAAACCTTCATCCTGCAACGCTGCGCCCACGCGGAAGATGTTGTGATAGCTGCCGATGACCCACAATGTACCATCGGGTTTCAAAATGCGCCGCGCCTCGGCCAGCCATTCCTCTGTGAACTTATCATAGGCGGCAAAGCTATCGAACTTGTCCCAATCATCGGTAACGGCATCGACCTGACTGCCATCAGGACGGTGGAGATCGCCACCCAGTTGGAGATTATAGGGCGGATCGGCGAACACCATATCAATGCACGCGTCGGGCAGCGAGCGCATCGCTTCGATGCAATCCATGCGCATGATGCTGTCGAGCGGCAGCTTTGCCGCCGGAGCCGCAATCTTTTTTGCCAGCGCCTTAGTGGCCACTTTCGTAGCCGGTTTAATCTTCTCTAAAACGCCCATCTTGCCCCGCTCCGAACCTAAGCCACCGCGAATGAGTCAGAATTGACTCGGCGTCAAGAAAGTTTTCCACAGGCGAAGCGACTGGATTCGCAACATTTTGAGAGAACGAAAGGAGTCCGGCACAACATATAGAGTCTTACGATTCCACCGGGACTCAACCCCTAGTGGTGTCACCCGAAAGACTCACTGGCAATAATTTACATTCCGTTACAAAAATTCCAACTGCGCGACAGGGGCAAAACTGCGCCGGTGGTGCGGCGTGGCTCCCAATGCGCGCAAGGCCAGTAAATGCTGCGCCGAACCATAGCCCTTGTTTGACGCCCAGCCATAGCCGGGAAAAGCCAGATCATAGCCCCGCATCAGCCGGTCGCGGTGTTCTTTGGCGATAATGCTGGCTGCGGAGATGCACGGATGGATCGCGTCGCCGCCGATGATAGCCTGCGCCGTGAAACGCCATTTGGGCAAGCGGTTGCCATCGACCATCACAAGGCCCGGATCGATGCCAAGCGCATCAACCGCGCGCGTCATCGCCAGCATCGTCGCTTGCAGAATATTGATGCTGTCGATCTCGGCTACATCGGCCAAACCAACCGCCCAGCGGCAACGCGCCTTGATTTCAACCTCCAGCACCGCGCGCCTTTTTGCGCTCAGCTTTTTGCTGTCGTCCAAACCGTCAATACCGCCATCGCAAAGCACCACAGCGGCGGCCACAACCGGCCCCGCCAATGGTCCTCGTCCCGCTTCATCAACGCCGACGATCATGTCCAAAAATTCAGCCGTTCGTTCAGGATATGCTCCTGATATTCCTCGGCAATGGCCTCAATCATAAGTTGGTAGTTTTCAGGATCAGCTTGCTGTGCGGAACTAGCCTTGCGCGTTTCAACGTCGGGCCAGCGGGCAATGGCAAATACTGTGCCATCGGGTCCGTCAAACAAAGCTGAGCCCAGCGAACCCTGAAGTTTAAACTGTTCGGTAATAATGGTCCAAGCAGCAGCGAACTGCGCTTCTTTCCCCGCAACTAGGCGCCACTGATACAGAACTGCAATCATTGCGTGATCCTCCACGGTGGGAAACGCCTGTTTTCGCCTGCGCTGTAAAGGCAAATCGCATTGCCATGCGGATCACGAAGCCTCGCCTCGGTCCAGCCCCAGCTTTCAAGTTTTGGCAATTGGTCAAAGGTCAATCCGGCTTTGACCAATTGCTCGCAATATTCCCCAAGCCGCCAATGTTCGAAGTACACGACCGTCCGACCAGCTGCGGCACTATCAGCGTGGATCGAAAACGTCGTGCCGTTTGCGGCTTCAAATCGCGCATAGCCATTGTCGGGACTATCGACGATCTGTGTCAGCCCGAGTGTTTTGTAGAATGCCACAGATGCTGAATAGTCGCTCGCGCCAACGGTTACTTGATTCAGCGTCGGGCCTAGAAAAATAGGTTCGGCGCGCACTTGACCATGCCCCATAGGACCGTGCCCGACACCAAGGCTAGGTGCGTTGAGTAACGCAAAACGCACAAATTGCCGCGCGCGCTCCACTGCTTGCTGGATAGGCAGCCCCTGCCCCAATCCAGTGGCAATCGCGCTCGCCAATGTGCAGCCAGTACCATGCGTGCTGGTCGTCTCAATACGCTTATCGCTCCAGCTGGCGCTTTGGTTGAAACCCAAATCGAGCCGGTCGGTGATGTGATCGCCGTCTGCATGCCCGCCTTTAATTAGCAGCGGGATATTCTTGCGCAGCAACGCCTCGCGCCCGCCCAGGGCTTCCAGTTCCGGCAAATTGGGCGTGGTTAGCGTGGCAATCGCCATCAGCCGGTCAAAGGCGGCTATGCTATCCGCGTCCGCCAGCGAGGAGCCGCTGGTCGCCACCATCACCGGATCAAACACAATCGGCACCGAACAGCCTTCGAGCCGGTCAGCAACCGCATTGCAGGTTTCAGACGACCCGATCATGCCGATCTTTATCGCATCGACGCCGATGTCGGACATCACGCTGTCGATCTGCGCAATCACCATCTCGGTCGGTACAGCATGGACAGCCTGAACACCCAAAGTGTTTTGCGCAGTAATCGCCGTCACCGCCGTCATAGCATGCCCGCCGAGCATAGTGACGGTTTTGATATCAGCCTGAATCCCGGCCCCGCCGCCGCTATCAGAGCCCGCAATAATCAGGATTCGTGCAGTCATGCGCCCTTATACTTACGCACCGTGGAAGCAGGAAACTTTTCGACCGATTTTTTGGATCGCGGAGGCCGGTCGAGCAACTCGCCGCCGCAATTGGGGCAGCGTTCGTCCATCGCGTCGCTACATTCGGCGCAAAATGTGCATTCGAATGAACAGATAAACGCACCGCCACTATGGGCTGGCAAGTCTGTGCCGCAACGTTCGCAATCAGGGCGCATTTCAAGCATTACGCTGCCGCCGCCTTCACAGCATCACAAATGCGATCAACGACAGCCTCGACCTGCGCGGCGTCATCGCCCTCAGCCATCACGCGGATCACGGGTTCGGTGCCTGATGGCCGGATAACCAAGCGGCCACAACCTGCCAATTCGGCCTCAGCCTCGGCGATCACCGCTTTGACGGCTTCGTTCTCCAACGGCTTACCGCCAGAGAAGCGGACGTTTTTGAGCAACTGCGGAACAGGCTCAAACAAATGCAACAACTCGCTGGCCGGTTTGCCTTGCTCAACCAGTTCAGCCATCACTTGCAGCGCCGCAACCAAGCCATCACCGGTTGTGCCGTGGTCTAGCAAGATCATATGCCCCGATTGCTCACCGCCGACATTCATCCCTCTGCTGCGCATTTCTTCCAGCACATAACGGTCGCCGACTTTGGCGCGGACCAATTGTAGATCTTGTGTCGCTAGGTAGCGTTCCAGCCCTAGGTTCGACATCACCGTCGCGACAATCCCGTCGCCGCAGAGCAAGCCATTGCGGCTCATCGAAACGGCCAGCAACGCCATCAGCTGATCGCCATCCACAACGCGGCCTTTTTCATCGACAACAATTAAGCGGTCGGCATCGCCGTCCAGCGCGATGCCCAGATCAGCCCCTGCTGCGACCACAGTTTCCTGCAACGTTGCAACATGGGTGGAGCCGACTTTGTCGTTGATGTTCTTGCCATTGGGAGTGACGCCGATGGTGGTGACTTTTGCCCCCAATTCCCAAATCGCGGTGGGCGCAACTTGATAGGCCGCGCCATTGGCGCAATCGAGCACAACATGCAGACCGTCGAAGCGGATATGGTCCGGCACTGATAGCTTAGCCGCATAAATATAGCGCCCACGTGCATCTTCGATCCGCCGGGCGCGGCCGATATCGTGGGATGGGGCCAATTGCGCAGGCGTTTCGATCAGCGCCTCAATCGCCAGTTCATCCTCGTCGGACAGCTTATAACCATCGGGCCCGAACAGCTTAATGCCGTTGTCTTCATAGGGGTTGTGGCTGGCCGAAATCATCACGCCCAAATCGGCGCGCATAGAACGGGTCAGCATAGCCACCGCGGGCGTGGGGATCGGGCCAAACTGAACCACATCCATGCCCACGCTGGTAAAGCCCGCAACCAAGGCGTTTTCGATCATATAGCCAGACAGCCGAGTGTCTTTGCCGATCACGACGCGGTGTTTGTGGTCTCCGCGCAAGAAATGCGTACCAGCGGCCTGGCCGACTTTCATCGCCATTTCTGCGGTCATCGCGCCTTGATTGGTGCGCCCACGAATGCCGTCGGTCCCGAAAAATTTACGACCCATATTATGTCCCTCAACTGGCCTAACGCGTCCGTAGCGCAGCGCGCTGGAACCTTCAAAGGCTGAATTGTGTTCTAGGTAAAGTCTTCGCACTTGTCAGCCTGCGTTGGCGGTGTAACTGTGCCGGAAACGAAAAGGACGATATTCGCATGAAAAAGGCTTGGCTGATTTTGGCTGCATTGGTGGCGGGGCTGCTGTTGGGTGCATTCACCGGCGATAGCGTGCCCTTCCTGACGCAATCGGCAGACCTGATTGGCACATGGTGGCTCAACGGTTTGCGGATGACTGTGATCCCGTTGGTTGTGGCTTTGCTGGTCACCGGCATTGTGCAGACCGCCGATGCCGCAAGCTCTGGCCGCACAGCGACGCGCTCGGTTGCGACAATGCTGTCGATACTAATGCTGGTCACGATCATGGCGGCTATCGTAACGCCGTTGCTGCTGGATATGTTCCCGACGCCCAATGGCTCAGCCTATCCCGGTGCGACCAGCGCGGTCGATAACCCGCCGCCGTTTATCGAATATCTAAAAGCGATTATTTCGCCCAATGTGTTTGCCTCTGCGGCCAATGACGCGCTGTTGCCGCTGATCATTTTCACCATTGCGCTGGCCTTTGCAATTACGCGGTTGGAACCGACTAAAAAGGAAGTCTTGTCGCGCTTTTTCGAGGCAATGGGCGAAGCGATGATTGTTGTCATCGGCTGGGTGTTGTGGCTTGCCCCGCTCGGTGTTTTCGCGCTGGGAATTACCCTAGGTATTGCCGCTGGCATCGCATCCTTTGCTAATCTGGCGCATTATGTTGTGATCGTAACCACCATCGGCACAATCATCATGCTGTCGGCCTATCCGGTCGCGTTTTTCTGGGCACGGTTTAAGCCGATGGCGTTTATTCGCGCTGCCATCCCTGCACAGTCGGTTGCGATTTCTACGCAAAGTTCACTCGCGTCTTTACCGACTATGGTCGAGGGAGCGAAGCAGCTGGGCGTTGGCGCGCGTAGCACCGATATCGTTCTACCAATGGCCGTTGCGATCTTTCGCGCGACGAGCCCGGCGATGAATCTGGCCGTCGCGATCTATGTCGCGCATTGGCTGGGCATAGAGCTTTCCGCTCAACAACTGGCGCTTGGCGTTGCCGTGGCGTTTATCACAACCTTGGGCTCGGTCAGCCTACCCGGTACGATCAGCTTTATTGCAGCTGTCGCGCCGATCTGCATGGTCATGGGCATCCCCATCGAGCCATTGGGTTTGCTGGTCGCGATTGAAACATTCCCCGATATCATGCGCACCTTGGGCAACGTGACAATGGACATCGCTGTGACCGGCACCGTCGCGCGCGGTGAAGGAGATATGAAATGAAGCACCGCAATCTTGGCCAATCCTTAAAAGTTTCCGCCATCGGCGTTGGCTGTATGCCAATGATAAAGGCGGGCAACATCGTTTACGGCGAAGAAGCTGATCTGGGTGAAGCGACCAAAACGATCCATCGCGCCATCGACCTTGGCATCAATTTTTTTGACACAGCGCAAATCTATGGCCCGTTTCAGAACGAGGAGCTGCTGGGCGAGGCGATTAAGGGCAAACGCGATGGCTTGGTCATCGCCACAAAATTCGGTTTCCGGTTTGACGGCAACAAAATCGTCGGCGCAGATGGCTCCCCTGCCAACGCGCGCAGTTCAGTCGAGGGTTGCCTAAAACGCCTTGGCATCGATTGTATCGACCTGTTTTACCAGCACCGCGTCGATCCCGGCGTTCCAATTGAGGAAACAGTCGGCGCAATGGTAGACCTGATCGCGGAAGGTAAAATCAAACATATTGGCCTGTCCGAAGCTGGCCCCGAAACGCTGCGCCGCGCTGCTGCTGTTGCGCCGATTAGCGCACTGCAAAGCGAGTATTCATTGTGGGAACGCGAAGTGGAGGAGGAGATTCTGCCCGTCTGCCGCGAACTCGGCATCGGTTTTGTGCCGTATTCGCCGCTGGGTCGCGGTTTCCTGACCGGATCCATCCGCAGTCTGGACGACCTACCCGCCAATGATTGGCGCCGCAACGATCCGCGTTATCAGGGCGAGAATTTTGCCGCAAACCTGAAAGTTGTCGATAGTGTTGGCGAAGTGGCAGCTAAGCATAACGTATCACACGCGCAAATCGCACTGGCTTGGTTGCTGGCGCAGGGCGATGACATCGTCCCCATCCCGGGCTTCAAACGGCGCTTGACGATGGAGGACAGCGCTGGTGCGCCCGACGTAGTGTTGGATGGCGATGATCTGGCAAAGTTGAATGCTGCTGCTCCGGTTGGGGCCACGGCAGGGCCGCGTTACGGTGAGGCGGGCATGCGGATGGTGCGGCTGTAAGCGCCTAAAACCAGCGGAATAACCCTGCACCATAGGCGCCAAAGAAATTATGCGCCCATGTGGCGAGCAACCATACCGCGATGCCTGCCACCCATAGTTTCCAACCGATGCGGCCCAATTGCGTCAGGCGCGGCCAATAGCTTGTGCGTTTCTGCCAACTGCGCCACCCATCGCCTAGAGTTACGCGCTTTCTTGCCTCTTGTGCCCATGCGCCAACAAGTGCCAAAAAGATGATGCTGCCGACAAAGATGAAATTATCGGTGCGCGGCGCCACAAGGATATGTGCAAAACCCCAAAGGGCAAAGCCCCACATCATCGGGTGGCGGGTGACCAAAAACATTCCGGACGGCGTTTGCGCTGCTAACGCTTTGCTGGCATCTGGATTGGCATTGGGCAAAGCCGGATTGCGGATCATAGAGCCACAATAAAATATCGCCGCAAGCGCAGTCAGCGCCGATGAAACGGCCCAGATTATGTCCCCCGGCAACCAATAATACTCCCCTGCCGGAGCATTTGAGAAACTCCAGATCATCCAACCAAAAGTCATGAGTGAGATAAGCGAGTAAAGCCCTAAAAAGCCCCCTTCGCCAAGGCGTGCTACCAATCGGGACCGCAATGTGTGCGACATCAGAAAATGGCTGCCGACGAAAACAGCAGACGCGATAATCAGCGATGCGTAGCTTTCCATAGCCAACCCTCCTCGGCAAAAACCGTATTGCTGTGCCCGTCGAAGTACGTTCTGCCGTAACGCGCCCTTCGACAGGCTTAGGGCTACGGTTAAATATCCAACCTCTGACTAACGATCATACGCCTTTGGCAACGCACCTTCAACGGGGTTCCGATAGCGGTCGCGCAGACGATCCTGCCGGTTGGCAAGTGGCTGCTGGACACCGTCGATAAACACTGTCGTTGCCGCTGCATAAAGCTCCAGCGGATCACCGTCCCAGATCACGACATCGCCAGCCCGTCCGGCTTTCAAACTGCCATAACGGTCGCCAACACCCATGATATCAGCCGGAACAGAGCTTATCGTGGCAAAGGCTTCGTCCCAGCTTAGACCCGTTGCCCCCGGCACTTTTTGCAAGGACACCAGGTTGCCCGCATATTGCGGCGTGTAGCGCAATTGGTGCGAATCACGGTCGTTTATCATCCCGATAGCAACTTTGACGCCCGCGTCTTTCATGCGGCCGATGTTTGACTGCGTTGCGGCCAGCATTTCAAACGAAGCAGGCAGATCGTTAAGCGCCGATGCTATAACGGGAACATCAGCGCTGACCAGCCTATCGGCCACGCGCCAACCTTCGCTCGCGCCAACGAACACCATTTTGATTGCGGGAAATTCGCGTTTCAGATCGAGCAGGCGCAGCATATCATTGGCGCCTTCGACATGGACCAACAGCCGCGTTTCGCCGCGCAACACCGATTGCAGTGCACGTGCGTCTTCGACTTTTAACAGATCATCGTCAAACGCGTCATTGCCAGTCGTATGGGCTTGCGCTTCACGCAGCATCGCGCGGAAATGCAGATGGTTGCCTGCACGGCTGCCCCCCGAATTGCCTGCTCCTGCTTCGCCGAATTCGACGAATTGGAACGCTTTGGCTTTAGTCACAGGTTCGCTGTCGACGCCCAGATCGGCAATCGCGCCTTGCCCCGCAAATATGCTGCTCGCCGCCTCTGGTGCGACCACCGCGCGGGTGACTCCAGCAGACCGATTGACCGCAATTGGCGAACGGAATGGATCAATGGCAGGCGCAATATCAATGGCTGCAGAAAACCCGCTGTTGCCACCGCTTTTGTCGTTCGTGCCGTTGACAGCATCTACCTCGGCCAAACCGATACGGCTGAACCCAGCAAAAATTCCCGGTGTCACCCATTTGCCAGTTGCGTCAATCATCCGCGCATCTGCGGGGACAGCAATATCCTTTCCAGCAGCGACGATATTGCCATCGCGGATGATGACTGTGCCGCCCTCTATTGGGGCCGAGCCATCGCCAATAATGACTTTACCGCCGGTTATGGCGACAGTTTCGGCATAAGCGGGGGCTGCTCCCAATGATGCCAACATTCCCAAAACCGTTAGCGCTGAGCCTGTCGAAGTGCGGGTTGCACAAATGGCCTTCGACAAGCTGAGTCCAAACGGTTTTTTATTTAAGGAGGAAGGAAAAATCATTTCACATCTCCTTCACCGGGTTGGCCAAGCTCAAAGTCGCTGACGGGCCTGCGTTTTGGATCGCTTGAATCAAACAGCAACGCGCCATCAACCCATACTTTTTCGGGGCGCGAATACACGCTTAATGGATTGCCATTCCACAAAACCACATCGGCCATCTTGCCCGGCTTTAAACTGCCGGTCATCGCCTCAATCCCCAATGCCTTGGCGGGATTATAGGTCATCCAGCGGATCGCATCAGCATCCGAAATGGTAAAACCCATGCGCCGCCCGTTGGATAACGCTTTGGCCGCTTCCTGGTTCAGCCGCTGGATCTGGTTTTCATCATCCGAATGGATAATTACACACGCACCGGCGTTTTGAAGGATTGCAGCATTCTCCGGAATCGCATCATAGGCTTCCATCTTAAAGCCCCACCAATCAGCCCATACCGCCGAACAGACGCCGTTCTCTTTTAACAGATCAGCAATTTTATAGCTTTCGACCGCGTGATGGAAAGTGGAGACTTTATAGCCAAATTCCTTTGCCATATCGAGCACGATAGCCATTTCGTCGGCGCGGTAGCAGTGGTTCTGGATCTTAATGTCGCCATCCAGCACACCGGCCAAAGTTTCCATGCCGATGTCGCGGGTGAAATCCTTGCCGCTGTCGCGCTTTTTCATATACTCTTGAGCTTTGATCCAAGTCTGGCGATTGACCGCCAGATTTCCCATGCGCGTAGATGGCATCCGACCCTTGCCGCCGTAAACCCGCTTTGGATTTTCGCCACAGGCCATTTTCAAGCCATAGGGCGCGCCAGGGAACTTCATCCCCTGCACAGTGCGCGCATAGACGTTTTTCAACACCACCGAGCGGCCCCCCATCAGGTTCGCTGAACCCGGCAGAACTTGCAGCGAGGTGACGCCGCCATTGGCTAGCGCGCGGCTAAACCCTGGGTCTTGCGGCCAGACGCTGTGTTCGGCCCAAACCTCTGGTGTAGTCGGCGACGTCGCTTCGTTGCCGTCACTATGCGCCTCAACCGATGGGGTTGGGTAATTGCCCAGATGCGAGTGAATATCGATGATGCCCGGCGTCACATATTTGCCAGCCCCCTCGAACACCGTAATGTCTGCGGGGATTGGCGTTTCCGGTCCACCCACAGACGTGATTGTGTTGCCTGCAAAGAACACAACGCCATTGTCTATCTGGCCGCCTTCGCCATCAAAAATCGTGACATTGCGGATAGCCGTCGCTGTCCCCGGATAAGCCTTATACGTCGAGGGATAAGGCGCATCCGCCTTTTTCGCCTTAGCCGCTGGCTCCGCAGAGGCACTTTTCGGCGCCTCTGTGGTGTTGGAGCAAGCAACCAGCATTAAGGGGGCCGCCGCGAGCGACCAGGTATTCCGCAATGTCATTGTCAAACCGCCTTGTCCGCTTCGGGTTCTGCATCGTCGAGTGTGTCGAGATGCATGAGTTTCTTGATCAAAGGCGAGATAAGCATCACCGCTATGCCGACACCGATCGCGATCCAGCCGATTTGCGAATACACTGCCATCACGACTTCTGGCCCAACATTTTCGCCACCAGCTTTTTCGGAACCAGTTGCACCAGCGATTAGCCCCGCGACAAAATTTCCGGTTGCCGAGGCAAAAAACCATGTCCCCATAATCAACGAAGCCATATGCGCAGGCGCAAGCCGGTTCATCGCGCTTAATCCGACCGGAGAAAGGCAAAGCTCACCCGTCGTGTGGAGCAAATAGATCAGGAAAATAAATAGCACCGGAATCATAGCGCCACTGCCCACCGATGCAGCACCGGCAACAAGTACCAGAAAGCCCAAACCAAGTTGCACGATCGCCAAACCAAATTTTGCTGGTGCTGATGGCTCAATCCCGCGGCGCCCCATGCTTGTCCAAAGCCAAGCGAAAAGGGGAGCGAGCAACACGATGTAAATCGCGTTTAGCGACTGAAATTGTGATGCTTTTGGTTCCCATCCAAAAATTGACCGGTCGACATGCCTGTCAGTTAGCAAGTTCAGTGAAGACCCCGCCTGTTCGAACAATGCCCAAAACAAAATTGATCCGATGATAAGGAACATCGCCGCAAAAATACGGTCACGATCATGGTTCGGTTTCCCAAAACATTGCCAGATCACGACTATAAGCGACAATCCAAAGCCCGAAAGTGCCAGCGTTTGCGCGCCAGATTCCGACATCAGCTTCGCAAACATGCCAACAAACGCGACAATTGCCAAAACTCCTCCGAGGCTGAATAGATACAATGGTGCCTTAGGCGCCGCGTCGAATGAGCCATACACAAACTTGAACGTTGCGATGCCAAGGACATAAAGGACCAATATCGTTCCGGCGATACCCAAAAGAGTGCCTACGACATCCTGATTTTGTACAAGCCACCAACAGATGACGACTGCGATCAGGCCCGTTAGATAAATCAACCACTCCAGCTTTATGCCGCCGACCGTCGATAATAGCTTCGCCGGATCGGATGGTTCACCACGACCCAAAAGCAGCGGTTTTCCCCAGATGAAAACAATCAACCCCAGCAACATGCCAACACCCGCTGCGCCAAATCCGTACGACCAGCCATAGGTTTCACCCAAATAGCCGCACAACAACGCACCAATAGCCGCGCCCAAATTGATGCCCATATAGAATATGGTGTACGCGCCATCGCGGCGCACATCGGTGCGAGGATACAGCTGCCCGACGATAACAGAGATATTGGCTTTCAAGAAACCGGAGCCGACAATAATGAATGCCAGCGCAAGCCAGAATATATTAAGCGAACCGGCATCCTGCCCGCCGCTGCCTTCAAAGCCCATCAGGAAATGCCCGAATGTCAAGAGAACGGCGCCATATACGACGGCCTTTCGCTGGCCTAGGTATCGGTCCGCGAGATAACCACCAAGCACCGGCGTAATATACACAAGCGCGGTATAGGCTCCATAAATAATGCCCGATTTTTCATCCGAGAACAGCCAGTGTTTGGTTAGATAAAAAATCAGCAAAGCGCGCATTCCGTAGTAGGAAAACCGCTCCCACATCTCGGCGAAAAACAGGACGAACAGGCCTTTTGGGTGTCCTAAAATCGTGCCTGCAGAATCTCCGTCCTGCGCGTATCCGGTGGCCATATGGCAAACCCTTCTCTTTTTGGTTTAATGTAACACGCCCCTCCCCGGGGCTATTACGTTCAACCTACCGAAAAAATTGCGTCTGTGAAGAATTTTGTTGCGCGGAGGCACGCTTTTCGACGAACGGTTGGGGATATGTTTAACGATAGCACTTCACTCGCCACCTATCTCGCTACCCGCCGGTCGGGTAAACCGCGTGACATGATTGCGCCTGGGCCAGATGAGGCCGCGCTGGATGACATGCTCCGATTGGCCATGCGGACGCCCGATCATGGCAAGCTGTTCCCATGGCGGTTCGTTAAGATTTCTGACCGGCAGGCATTTGCGGAACTTCTCAAAGAAGCCTTTATCGCGGCCTATCCAGATGCGCGCGCAATCCAGATCGATGCGGCTGTGTCCCCTGCCCTTATGGCGCCAACGCTCGTCGTTCTGCTCCACGCGCCGCAGGAAAGTACAAAGATCCCCGAATGGGAGCAGCAGTTGAGTACCGGTGCCGTTGCGATGAACATGCTGCACGCAGCGAGCGCACATGGTTTTGTTGCAAGCTGGATCACCGGCTGGGCTGTCTATGACACGCATGTTTCTGCGGCACTCTGCCAAGGCCGCGAACGTATTGCAGGGCTGTTCTTTATCGGCAGCCCCGCCCAGCCACTCGAAGAACGCCCGCGTCCCGATTTCGACAGCATCGTCCGCAGCTACCCCTAAACACCCAGCCTTGACGCGCAACACTGTATTATGGCAGTAAGGTGGCAATGAAAAATGACAGCAAACCCGTCTATCTAAAATTGCGCGACAC
>JANOTI010000279.1:0-15586 GCA_031416255.1 Sphingomonadales bacterium
GAATCGCCAGAAGCACTTGCGATTATCGAAGAGTTCCGTTCGACTTCAAACCTGCCGAAACGCGAAATCACTGACCAAGAAATCATCGAGCGCACGCTCTATCCGATGGTCAATGAAGGCTATAAAATTCTTGAAGAAGGCAAAGCTCAGCGCGCGTCAGACATCGATGTCGTTTGGATATACGGCTATGGCTGGCCGATCTATCGCGGCGGCCCGATGTTCTGGGGCGCACTGGAGGGCGAAGGCAAGATCGTCGAGGCGCTGGAACGGCATGGGATTGCTGTCGCGCCATCATTGAAAGCAAAGGCGTAAGTCACGCTCTGTCATTAACACCGTTTGTCCTGAGTGCCCTGAAGCCGGAGGCTGAAGGGTGTATCGAAGGATCACAGCGCTTCGATACGGCACTTCGCCTGCGGCTCTGCACCTACTCAGCACAAACGGGTTGAGTGATTCGCAATCGGCTGCGATCAGCCGACGCTCCCCGGCGATGAGCTGAAAATGAACAACGGTTCATCTTGGCATCCTTGCGGGTCGCCGACAAGATGTTGTGGCAAAACCCTATCCCGGCCATCAACGTGGCACAAGATAAGGGTTGGGGTGGTTTTTCATGTTTCGCAAAAATTGCATCGCTGCATTGGTCGCGCTGGCTTTGTTTGTTCCCGCACAAGCCATGGCGCTGCAGTGCGTACCCTATGCCCGTCAGGCATCGGGCGTGGAGATTTTTGGCAACGCCAACACATGGTGGAACCAAGCTGCCGGTAAGTATGATCGCGGTACCCAGCCTAAAGTTGGCGCGGTGATGACCTTTCAGGCTACCAAAGGCAATCCGCTGGGTCATGTCGCGATGGTCAGCAAGATGGTTTCGGAGCGTGAAGTCCTGGTCGATCATGCCAACTGGTCATTGATCGGCGGGCGCCGTGGCCACATCGAACGCGGTGCGCGAGTAATAGACGTTTCGGCAGCTGGCGATTGGAGCGCAGTTCGCGTCTGGTATGCTACCATCGGCGACATGGGGCGCACAATCTATCCGCTGCATGGCTTTATTTACAAACATAAATCTGTCGATGAGCAAAAGCCCGAATGGGTTATAGCGCTTCGTTAAGCGAGCGGCGTCCCCAGATGATCAGGAACAGCAACGCTGCTCCAATCATGATGAACGTTGCAGGTTCCCACCAATTGAACAAAGCGACGCCGACCGCAGGCGCAAAGATATAGGCCGCACCATTAACCGATGCGATCTTGCCCGCAACATCGCCTTGCTCGCTGCGTCTGACCGCGAGCGATGCTCCAGCAGTAAAGCCGGGGCGGTATAATCCAAAGCCCAAAGAGGCGATGGCAAAGCCCAATGTGATTCCGTAAAAATCATAGCTGAAACCGACCCATACCACTCCAACAAGAGCGAGCAGCGATCCCCACAAAACCGAGTTGCGCGGTGAGATAGACAGGATCGGGATCAATCCCCATTGCGCCAAAAGCGTCGCCATCGCACCGACGAACATTACAGATCCGGTTGCCTCTACCGCTTCTTTTGGAAGGCCTTGCAAGCCCAAGCGGTCACGGATCAGAAAGCCGACCACACCCAACAGAATGGCCTGTGCATGCCCACCAAGCAGCCCCGCGATCATCCAGTTTTTCAGCCGCGCTTCCAGCCAGTTCAGCCGCACTTCTTCTTGCGGCAGAGCGGTTTCGTCTTCGTCCTCGCTCGCTGTCTCATCGCGCGTCGGCTGGTTCATTGATGCAGAGTTGGGATAAGACGCGACTATGCCTCGCGCCTCAAAACGAGGCGTGTCATTGGGCAGGCGGAGTTTCAGTGCGAGTAAGACCAGCAGCCCGAACGCCGCGAAAATAATCAAAGGTCCCGCAAGGCCAAAGGGTTCAAACACCAGAAAATGCGCCAGCGCAGGGCCGATGACAGTCCCCAAGCCGAACGACGATGCAAGGAGCGACAGCGCCTTGGCGCGCTCCGCCCTTTCTGTGCGCGCGGCAATATACGCTTGGACAGCGGGAGGAGCGGCAGAACCGAATCCGCCATAAAGGCTTCGGAACAGAGCGAAGACCATGAAGGTCACAGCCGCGCCGATATAGCCGTTTAGCCCGAGCCATAACACCAGCCCGCAGAGACCCATTGAGGAGATGAAGCCGATCATGCCAACTGCCATCAACGCTTTGCGTCCACGCTTGTCCGAAAGCCGCGCCCATTTGGGGGCAGTCATCACCCACAACAAAGCCGACCAGCTAAACGCCAGGCTGACCCATACATCGGGCATATCAAGTTGGCTGGCGATCGCGGGGAGCGCCGATTGCATTGCGGTATTCCCGGCAGCGGAAACCAGCATCACCATAAACAGGATCGCAACCCGATCAGAGGGGATTACCGCCGTCTTTGTGCCGGTCATGGCTTTACCCAGTCATAGCTACGCGTGATTTCGGCAACGTGCAGATCGTAACGGCTATACCATTTTCCGCGACCTTCATTTCTGATTTCGGCATGAAGCGGATGATCGCGCCAGTCTTTGGCGGCGCTTTCATGGGACCAGTAGCTTACTGTTACCCCCAGCCCATTGGCATCGCGCACGGAATCAATGCCGACATAGCCGGGTTGGTTCGCTGCCAAAATGGCCATCTGTGAAGCCGCCGCCTGATAGCATGCATCGTCATGCGGTGTACGTTGCGCCACAAAAATAACTGCGATTGTTCCTGCTGGGCGTGTCGTCATAATACAGACCTTAAAGAGCTGTTTGCGCAAAGAGCAACCCCGTGCAGGTTAAGGAACCACATCTTTTTTGCTTAATCGGGTTGCATCCCCTGGCTGCATTTGCAAGGAGGGGCGCCTACTGTGTTGGCAGCGTAAGGCAGTTTATGACCGAAAACTCTATGGCTATTTCCGCCCGGATTGACCGGACAAGGCATAGTATCAAGCGATTTTTGGGGCCTTGGGGCGTCTTTTTCAAAGGCTTTCTGAAGCATCCGGTGATGGTGGGTTCAATCATTCCATCGTCACGCCGCACGATCAACAAAATGTTGGCGCCGGTAAACTGGGACGAATGCAAACTGTTCGTCGAATATGGCCCGGGTGTCGGCACATTTTGCCAGCCTGTACTTGACCGTATGCGCAAAGACGCAACGTTGCTGGTGATCGACACGAACCCCGATTTCATCGATTTTCTGAACAAGCATTTCTGCGACAGCCGCTTTATTGCGGTTCATGGTTCCGCCGCAGATGTGAACGAGACGATCCGCGAATTCGGTTTTGAACATGCCGATTATGTTTTGTCGGGCTTGCCGTTTTCCACGCTGCCGGGTGATCTGGGACCAAAGATTGCGGAACAAACAGCTAAAGCGATACGCCCCGGCGGCGCGTTCCTTGTCTATCAGTTCCGCGCCCGCGCCCGCGATTTCATGGAGCCGCATTTTAAACGTATCGATAATGGCTTTGAACTTTGGAATATTTTGCCATGCTATCTTTTCTGGGGCTGGAAAAGCTAGGATAGCCTTTTTGGAATCGTCCTTCGCAGCGTTCGCGTTATCCGCGTCGAGATACGGCGTCCGATATTGTAGTCGACGCTGTTCACCAGCAAATAGGCAAGTGACCAACGCAGCCTGTTGAACCACGATAATCGGTTGCGGTGCAATTCCTGTGTCTGAACTTCGCTTTGCTGCGCCAAATCATGGGCCACACTGCGCAGATATTCCGCCAATCCAGCATCGTCGATCCGTAGCATCAATTCTTTGTTGATAAACAGGCTGCGAATATCGAGATTGGCAGAACCAATATAGCAGGCACTGTCGATGATGAGCATTTTAGCGTGAAGTAGTCTGGGCTGAAACTCGCAAATCTGCACATTACGCTTCAAAAGATAACCGTAGAGGATACGCGCTGCACCAATGGTTGCTCCGTTGTCGGTCTTTCCTGCTAGTACAAGACGCACTTTGCCACCATTCCGTACGGTTTTGGATAGGCGGCGTAATATCGTTTGCGTGGGCGAAAAATAGGCTGCGACAATGTCGATAAGCTGCGCGTGTTGAAGGTCGCGCTTTAGGGCTAATGCCCATGGTGAAATGCGGTTGGATGGGCCGCCGACAAGCCATTGCAACGGGCCATCACTCGGCCGCCATTCGCGGATGAGCCGTCGCAGCGCGAGCAATTTCACACCACCATCCGCCGAAATTTTTATCAACTTGGCGATATAGTTTGCAATCAGGGCTACGCTGGCCCCAGAAATGACTAACCCCAAATCTTCCCAGCTTTGATTGCCACGTCGCCCGAAATACTGGTCAGTGATGTTGTAGCCACCAATCCATGCGTGCTGACCATCGACGATCAAAATCTTTTGATGGTTGCGGATCAGATAGGATAAGCGCCAACGCGAGCTGAAATAATGAAGGCGACCTCCAGCATCGACGATCGGCTGAAAAAACGAAGGCGGAATATTTGCCGATCCAAAACTGTCGATCAACATTTCGACGAAAACACCGCGCTTTGCAGCTTCGGCCAATGCGTCGCGAACTTCGGTGCCACTGGTATCGTCGTGGAACATGTACATGCTTAGGGTGATGGACGTTTCGGCACACACAATCAGGCGCAGCAACGCTTGCAGCCTATCGTCCGGAGCATGCACGATGTGCAGCTGATGGTTCGCAATCTCAAAACGCTTGCCGGGCATGAGCCGTAAAATGTGCGCTTGCTCCATGGACTGCAACTAGGCTTGGGCGCACAGACAAGCAACCTGCGTCTAGGCTTTGTGTTGGGCACTTTTCATTGACATTCCGAGGGACGGGCACTAACTGCTGACAACTTTCCAAACATTCTAAGTGATTCAGGAGCCGACATGGCGCGCGTTACCGTTGAAGATTGCATCGACAAGATCCCTAATCGTTTCGATCTCGTTTTGCTCGCTGCAGAGCGTGCGCGCGAGATTTCCGGTGGCGCAGAACTGACTGTTGATCGTGATCGCGATAAAAACCCGGTCGTAGCGCTGCGTGAAATTGCCGAAGAAACGGTGCGTCCCGATATTCTTCAAGAAGGTGTGGTCCAGTCGCTGCAGAAAATGCAGGTCGATGAAGACGAAGCTCCGGATGAAATCGGCTCGCTTGCACGTTCGGCCGAGGCTTTGCGCCTTACCGCCGCTGCACCTGCGCGAGGCGCTGGCGTCGCCCGCGACTACGACCGGTAAATACCTCCGGCTTTTGCCCAGAGTTTCCAGTTTACGATTTTTGAAAAGGCTCGGTTCGTCCGAGCTTTTTCCTTTTGGCATACGCACACCGCGCTGATAGACAAAATGTATGAGCGGGGAATTAGCTGGAATAGCAGATATCGTCACCGGCGCAGCCATTGCGCGCGCGGTGGAGCCGGAAGCTGGTGAGGGCCAAGGAGGCGCTGAGGCTTGCCTGAATTGCGGGGCCGGTCTGGTCGGCGCGCATTGCCATGCTTGTGGACAAAAAGGTCGTGTGCGCCGCACGCTGAAAGCCTTTGGCCATGATTTCTTGCACAGTGTGCTGCACTTCGACGGCAAAATCTGGCGCACATTGCCTTTGCTGTTCTGGAACCCCGGGCAGTTGACGCGGCGGTATGTACACGGCGAGCGTGCGAAATTCGTATCGCCGCTTGCGCTCTTTCTGTTCACCGTTTTCCTGACTTTTGCCGCTGTGAGCTGGCTGACACCGGACAACAACAGCACGATATTTGACGAGGAAACTTCGGCGGCGAAATATCAAGACGACCGCAAAGAGATACTCGATGATCTCGCCAAGGCTCAGGCTGATAAAAAAGAGGCTGACCTAAAAAACCAACCCGGCCGTGAGTGGCGGGATGACACAATCGCGCGCCTCCAACGCGACCTAAAAGCACTCGACCAAGGCAGAGGCGCAGATGTCCGCCAGTCTGAACAGGCAAAGCGTCAAATCACAGAGGCGAAGGCCGAAAACGAGGCAAAAATCGGAGCGTTAGAAGCGCAATTGCAAGCGGCGCGCGATGCAGGAAAGCCGACAAGTGCGATTGAGAAAAATCTAGACGCGCAGCGCGTTGAAGAGAAAAAGATGAACGGCGCGCTAACCGGGCTAAAGCAGGTAGCATCGGGCGAAGTCGATGGTGATTGGACGTTTACCGACCTTGTATTCCCGGGGTCAAAGGCACTGAATAAAGCGGCCAAGGATGCGATGGATAACCCGCAGCTGGTCCTCTATAAAATTCAATCGAGTGCGTACAAGTTTAGCTGGGCGTTGATCCCGATCTCCGCGCCGTTTGTCTGGCTGCTGTTTTTCTGGCGGCGTCGGTTTAAGATGTTCGATCACGCGGTGTTTGTCACCTACTCGCTGACTTTTATGATGTTGCTTGGTATCCTATGTGCCTTTCTGATCCAGTTCCCTGAGACAGAATGGCTAGGTGGGCTTGGGCTGGCTTTCTATCCACCGATTCACATGTATCGGCATCTGCACCATGCCTATGAAACGACGCGTTTCGGGGCATTTTGGCGGATGTGCATCCTATCGGTTTTTGCGATGACCGCGCTTACCTTATTCGGGATGCTGATCGTTACTCTCGGCGTCACTGGGTAGCACCCGCATTTTAATCCGCCCGTTTTCCAGTAATGGAGCGACGACGGCGGCCATTCGTCCTTGCCGGTCATTAACCAAAGCGCGGTTGAAAAAGCTGTTTGCGATGACATCTGCGATTTGCAAGCCAGCCAGACGGTGGCTGAGTTCAAGCTGGGCGGTGCCGCAGGGGCCGACAAGCCGACCGATATCGTCCCGCACTTTGGATAATGTTTCCGGGCCGTAACGGCCATCATCGATGATTACGCTTTCGCAGCTAACGACAGCGGGTAACATCGATCCGACGACGTCGTTTAGCAAGGCAGCGTAACTGGCAATGTCATGATCGCCGCGGTCTGCGTTTCGATTAGGCTTTAACGCGGAAATGGCAATGCCGACCGTGGCCTTTGCCGGTGAAGCGGTGAACAGTTCGAAAAACAGTCCACGCCGGACAAGGTCAATGCGGCTGCCCTTTAGTTCCCCCTGATAACCAGTTGCGGCGCGAAAGCGTGCAATAAGTGAATCGGCTTCGTCAGCGGCGATATCGACCGCCGCCAATGTCATAACCCCGCGCCCGACTCCGCCCGATTCATCGCAATAAATGGGCATGCCGGGCGACTGGGTCAGGCGGCCTTACGCACCTTGCGGCTTGGCATCACCCAAACCGGTCCGCTTACCGCGTCCCGCCTTGGGTATCGCTGTGCCAACCACAGGAACATGCGCGGGCTGCGTTGATTTTGAAGCATCACGTTCAAACTTGCCGGTGGCGAGTAAGTTCGTGATCTCTTCGCCCGATAGCGTTTCAAATTCGAGCAAAGCTTCGGCCAGCAGGTTTAGCTGCTTGCGGTGCTTTTTCAGCAACATTGTCGCTTTGCTGTGGCCGCCTTCGACAAGCTTGCGGATTTCTGAATCGATCTTCTTGGCGGTTTCATCGGACATGGCGGCACGTTGTGTTCCGCCGTAACCAAGATAGCCATCCTGCTTATCTTCGTACTGCAGAGGCCCCATCGCCTCAGACATGCCCCATTGCGTCACCATATCGCGAGCAAGGCTGGTAGCGTATTGAATATCACTCGATGCGCCGGATGATACTTTGTCGTGGCCGAATACGATTTCTTCGGCGACGCGACCGCCCATGCTAACTGCAAGGTTTGCGTGCATTTTGTCGCGGTGATAGCTGTAATTGTCACGTTCAGGCAGGCGCATGACCATACCCAGCGCACGACCACGCGGAATGATCGTCGCTTTGTGAATCGGATCAGACGCAGCTTCGTGAACAGCAACGATCGCATGGCCTGCTTCATGATAGGCCGTCATTTTCTTTTCGTCTTCGGTCATTACCATTGATCGGCGTTCGGTGCCCATCATGACCTTGTCTTTGGCGTCTTCAAATTCTTGCATGGCGACTAGCCGTTTGGCCCGGCGCGCAGCCAGCAAGGCAGCTTCGTTGACCAGATTGGCAAGATCGGCGCCAGAAAAGCCTGGCGTTCCGCGCGCAATAGTCCGCGTGTCCACATCAGGCGCCAACGGTACGCGTTTCATATGCACTTCAAGAATTTTGACGCGGCCCTCAATATCAGGACGCGGCACAACCACCTGACGGTCAAACCGGCCCGGACGTAACAAAGCGGGGTCAAGCACATCGGGGCGGTTGGTTGCGGCAACGATGATGACGCCTTCATTGGCCTCAAATCCGTCCATTTCGACTAGCAGCTGGTTCAGCGTCTGTTCGCGCTCGTCATTCTGGTTGCCAAGGCCTGCGCCGCGGCTGCGCCCAACGGCATCGATTTCGTCGATAAAGACGATGCACGGCGCGTTCTTTTTTGCCTGTTCAAACATGTCGCGCACGCGGCTTGCGCCGACGCCAACAAACATTTCGACGAAATCAGAGCCTGAGATGGAGAAAAACGGAACACCAGCTTCACCGGCAATAGCGCGCGCGAGCAACGTCTTGCCTGTGCCCGGCGAGCCAACAAGCAATGCGCCTTTCGGGATTTTGCCGCCCAGACGGCTGAACTTGTTGGGGTCTTTCAGGAACTCGACGATTTCCTGCAACTCGTCGCGTGCTTCGTCGATACCGGCAACATCGTCAAACGTGACGCGGCCATGCTTTTCGGTCAGCAATTTGGCTTTGGATTTGCCAAAGCCCATTGCGCCCGAACCGCCGCCCTTTTGCATCTGGCGCAGCACAAAAAAGGCGATGCCAAGGATGAGAAGGAATGGCAGTGCGTTCATAAGAAGATACAGCAACAGGCTGGGCTGTTCGGCAACCTTGTATTGATATTCGACACCCTTTTCGTCCAGCAACGCTGAAAGGCTAGTATCGTTTGGCGCAGCGCCTGTCGAAAAACCCTCTCCAGAGTTCAGTTGGCCGGTAATCCGGTCGCCACCAATGGCCACCGATTTTACTTCACCGGCAGATACTTTTTCGCGGAAATCGGAATAGCTGATACCTTTGGCAGCGTCAGCACCGCCTCCGCTAAAGATCGATACGACCAGCAACAAAGCGACCATGATCCCTGTCCAGATCATAATGTTACGGGCCAGATTGTTGCCTTTTGGTTCGTCGTCTTCGTTCATAATGTTTGCTCTATCAGCTGTGGTTTAACGTTCACGTTACCATGTAGGACAGATTAAACGAATGGCAATGACCAGAGCGCGATTTTCTCTCTCAATTGCGTCTTTCCGGGGCAGCCCGAAAACGCCACTTCGCACCGCCTTCGCACAGGACATTACCCAACATGCGTTGGGCATCATTGGCCAAAGCATCCATAGCCTGATCCAAAGCCTCTCCGCGGGGAACAAAGCCCGGCTGGGTCTCGGCGATGATGCGCAGCGACAGCCGCCTCAGCAATTCCCTGGGAAGCTGCTCGGTATCAAGGGTGATGCCGCCGGCATCATGCTGCACATGAGTTTGGTACAGCCTGTCCGTCATCCATGCCAATGCCTCTGACGCATCGGCAAAAGACTGTGCAGTACGCAAAGCGCGCACGGCATCAAAAGGATGCTGGGTGGTGGCCAACCATTTGCGCATCAACACTCGGTCAAACCGGTCGCTGTCGTTGCTCGGGTCGATTACCGGAGGCGCGTTGCAATCGGCGCATAGGGCATCAAGTTCAGCTTTTCTAAATTCCAGCATCGGGCGGATAATTTTGCCCTGCCGCTGACGCACAGCCGCAAGTCCGTCAACGCCACTGCCGCGCGCTACACGCATCAGCACTGTTTCTAGCTGGTCGTCGGCATGATGGGCGGTTGCAATCCACGCGCAGTCGGTCGCATCGGCAAGGTCAGCCAATAGGGCATAGCGCACAGTGCGCGCCTGTGCCTGAATGCTACCTGTGATGGGCTTAGAAGGTTGCACTATGTGATGGGCAATACCAAGCGCGGCGCACAGCTGGCCGACATATTCAGCCTCAGAGGCCGCTTCCGTTCGCAGGCCATGATCGACCGTCGCTGCCTCGACACGGCTCGGCATAGCGGCATGAGCGAGCAGCAGCATGGCCAGACTATCCGGGCCACCGGAAATGGCTAGCAACAGTCGCCCCTTGCTGTTCGTCAGTTTTTGAACCGATGCGATGAATGCGGCAACCGCCGGTGCAGGCGGCGGATTTAGCTGCACTTTGCCTTTTTGCGTCCCGCGGCCAGTCGCGTGGCCAACCGGTCAGCAGCAACGTCTGGATAGGCCTTTACCAGTTGCGAAAAAACGTCACATGCGTCTGTTGGCTTCTCCATAGCGATGAAGGATTCGCCCAGAAAATATAGGCTTTCGGGTGCACGTTCGCCTTTTGCATCGGCTTTGTAGTTCTCGTAAAAAATCTTAGCAGCTTGCGATGGGCGGCCATCATCGAGCCATGCCCGACCCAAAAGGTTCCGTGCGCGGCTCGTTCCACTGTGGCTGGGGAATTTTTTGACAGTCTCTTCCAACTGCGTCTGTGCCTCGGGATAGAATTTGGCTTCCCACAAACGATAGCCAAAAGAATAGCTGTCCTCGAACGCATTGCCCGTTGCAGGGCGCTCTATCTTGGCGACCGCTGCTTCGCGAACTTTGTCTTTGCTTACCATTGTTGTGGTTTTTGGCTGGGCTGGTTTGGTTGTCGTGATGGGCTTTGTCGCTGCTCCAATAGCTGGCGTTGCATCAGGCTTTGCGGCATCAACAGTTGCCGCAGCGTTCTCTGCCGCAAGCGATTTCATCTGCGTTTCCATGGACTTTAGCCGAGCATCCATCGCTTTCATGCTATTGCCCTGCTGCTCGACTTGCCCGGTCAAGGCCGCCAGCTGGCTTTCCAGCGAATCCACACGACCGATCATGTCAGTCACTTCGGTACCCGATACCGATTTCGCCGCATCCTTAACATCAGTGTCGGCTTTTATTTCTGGTTCAAAAAACTTTCCGGCTCCGTCGGGGAAGACTTTGCGCTGAACGGCTTTCATTTCTTTTTCAAGTTTGGTGACTCGGCCTTCGGTATTGGCATCTTGTGCCGTAACCGGGATCGCCAGCATCAGAATTGCCGCGCTTGCGAATAACACAGGCAGTTTCATCAATATTCTCCAAACCAAAGCAACCCTATATCGCCGTACATAGCCGACCAAAGGCGTTCATAAAAGAGTCTTGCCCTAAAGGACTAGAATAATTGCCCAGGCGTTCCGCCTATTGCTGAGTGATCGTAGCTTTGCTTGTACCAGTCGTCACCGCGGCCGGTGCATTCGCGCTGCTTGGTCTGCGGGCCAGCAATGCCGCAGCGCTGACGCCAACATCTGCAACTGTACGGTCGGGATCGCCCAGCGGCGGGACCGGCTTGCCGCCGACGGTAACCTGCAAAGCCTGCGGCCTGCCGGTGACGATCATCGGATTGTTGGAATCTGCTGGAACGGCATAGCTATCCCCGGCTTTCATTTCGCTTTCAAACAACCGCTTGTTGTCTGCGTCATAGATTTTTACCCATACGGCTTCGTTCGCAGTGATGACCACCGCTCCACTGGCGGGTGCAGAGGGTATGACGGCGCCTTCAATGGCTTTGGCGGGGGCAATCTCTGCTTCAACTGCGGGAACAACAGGCGCGTCGGCGGAAAATGCAAAGCTGCGCCAGACGAAATATCCGATTAGGCCCAGCAGTGCGATAGCAGCCGCAGTCCAAGCCAACCAACGCGGTGGAACCCGGCCAGGATTTGCCGGCTCGTAGTCCGGGGTTGCCGCGATGAAACCTGCATGGCCGCCTTTTGCGAGCTCCGCACGCATTTCATCCGCGATCACGAGCTGATTCAGCCCGACACAGCGTGCATAGGATTTGGCGAAACCTACCGAATACATGCTTCCCGGCAATGCAGCGAAGTTGGAGCCTTCTAGCGCTTCGAGATGGCGAATAGGGATACGGGTCTGCGCGGCAACATCCGTTAGCGAAAACTGACGAGCTTCGCGCGCCGCTTTCAACTGTTCACCGACTGTCTGAAAACGAAATTCAGCGTTCTCCGCCGCTTCGGTTACGGCACCATCCTCGTCCATTATATCTCCAGCGACCCAAGAGTTTCGGGTCTCTCTCGGACCCCGCGCGAAGAATGACGAAAGCCTATGGAAAGTCAAGGTGATAAGCAGCCAAACTGGCGGTTTTACGTGGCTTTTAAATTTCTACCTGATTTTCCTGCGCCCATTGGGTCAGTACAGTCCGGATGCTAGCCGGTGGCTTAGCCAAAAGCGTCTCCATTTCACGCGCGATCAAACTCGAATCGAGCGAGCCGACCATTGCTTTGACTGCACCGATTGCGGCAGGCGTAATCGACAGACGCTTTAGTCCGATACCAATTAACGCCATTGCCTCCAACGGGCGGCCACCCATTTCGCCGCAAACGGCGAGGTCAACATTATGCTCGTCGCATGCATTTGAAACGCGGCGGATAAAACGCAGAATTGCAGGGCTCAACCAGTCATAACGTTCAGCCAGTCGCGGATCTGCACGGTCGGCAGCAAACAGAAATTGGGTCAGGTCGTTAGTGCCGATAGACAGAAAATCGAGATTGGGCAGCAAAATGTCCAGCGTTTCGGCAAGAGCGGGAACCTCCAACATTGCACCATAGCGAATACGCGACGGCAGCTGCTTTTTGCGCCCCGCCAAAAACGCCAATTGCGCCTCGAACAGTGCCTTTGCCTCGTCAAATTCCCACGGCTCGGACACCATCGGGAACATGACATTCAACTGCCGCCCCGCTGCTGCTTCCAAAAGCGCTCGCGCTTGCGCCTTCATCAGCCCCGCATGATCGAGCGCCAACCGAATGGCACGCCAGCCTAATGCCGGATTTTCTTCAACCGGGCCAATATCCTTCAGATAGGGCAGGGCCTTGTCGCCGCCGACATCAAGCGTGCGAAAAATTACCGGTTTGTTCCCCGCAGCATCCAAAACTTCGCGGTAAAAGCGCTGCTGGCGCTCACGTTGGGGCAATGTCGCCGAAATCAGAAACTGGAACTCGGTACGGAACAGGCCGATGCCATCCGCCCCCGTCAGTGCAATCGCCGAAACATCATCCCGCAATCCGGCGTTTATCATCAGGTTGATGCGTTTACCGTCTTTGGTAATCGGCTCAACGTCGCGCAACGAAGCAAAGCGCGCCTTTTTCTTTTGTCCCTCGGCCAGATCGCCTGAGAAAGCCTTTTGCACAGCGGGTGAGGGGCGAACGATGATGCTTTTTTCATCGACGTTCAGCAGCAGCATGTCGCCTTCGGAAATCGTCCGGCGAATGCCATCAACGCGGCCCAGCACAGGCACGCCCATAGCCCGGGCGACAATAACGACATGCGCTGTCAGCGAACCTTCGCCCAAAATCACACCGCGCAACCGGCGCTTGTCATATTCCAACAGCTCGGCTGGACCCAGGTTGCGGGCGACAAGGATTGAATCCTGCTTCAACCCCATCTGCGCCGCTGTGCCCATTTGCCCTGAGACAATACGCAGCAACCGGTTGGATAGATCCTCCAGATCATGCATCCGGTCGGCGAGCAACGGATCGTCGATTTGCCGCATCCGCATCCGCGTGCGTTGCTGCACACGTTCGATGGCGGCTTCAGCGGTCAGGCCGCTATCGATAGCTTCGTTGATCCGGCGCGACCAGCCTTCATCATAGGCAAACATTTTGTAAGTCGCGATGATTTCATCCTGTTCACCGCCGCCCCCAAATTCTGCCTGGCTAGCCAAGCGGTCAATCTGTTCGCGCATACGGTCAAACGCGGAATAGACCCTCGCTCGCTCCGCCTCGGTATCCTCTGCCACAGTGTGTTCGATGCGAACATTGGGCTGGTGAAAAATCGCAACGCCCGCAGCCATGCCGGAAACAAGCGGCAGTCCGTTTAGAACCGCCGTCCCCATTTTGGCACTGCCCAGCGACAGGTTTTCATCAATCAATCCGGCATTTGCGATCAGTTCAGCCAGCACCATCGCTGTGGTTTGCAGCGCTTCGATTTCGACCTCTTCGTATTTTCGCGGATCAGCATGCTGAACCGCAACTACGCCGACAGCTTGTCCTGCGCGTACAATCGGTACACCGGCAAAGCTGTGAAAGCGTTCTTCTCCAGTTTCAGGCATATAGCGGAACGCAGGATGGGCCGTTGCCTCATCAAGATTGAGCGTATCGACCTGCTCGGCAATTGTCCCGACCAGCCCTTCACCAAATCCCAACTTAGTAACGTGAACCGCAGCCTGATTAAGGCCACGTGTTGCAAACAGTTCAAGCGCACCGTCGCGCAGCAAATAAATGGAGCACACCTCGCTGGTCAGGGCCTCGCCGATGATGTTGACGACCTGGTTCAGCTTTGCCTGAACAGCGGAATTAGCGGCCATCACATCATGTAGGCCGGTCAATATGTTACGAGCAGAACGAGCAGCTGATTCCATGGAGATGGAACTAGCAGATGCATCGGGCAGGCGCGATAGCTTTCGGGAAGAATCTGGCGGGTAGCGTATCGCCAGCTTATCTCCAGTCAGGGACGCCCACAGGGACGTCCCCATTTCCATACGCGCGGTATTTTAAACTAGGCCGCCGCACTTTCGTGGCTGATAATATCTTTCAGGTGCAGTTTTTGCTTTTTCAGGCGGTGGATCAGGTTGTCATCGGGGTGCGGTCGGCTGTTTTCGGTTTCGATCTTCGAATCGAGTTCGGCATGTTTTGTCTGCAATGCAGTCATGTGACCATTATTCACCGCGATCTCCTTTTTTTGTTGGACTTAAAACGATCCTTTTCACGTATCCGACTCATCGTCAGAATTGATGAGTAAATCATGAAAATGCTGCGTTGTCTTGGCCAAAATGGACCAATTGCGACGGCGCGCTGTTTGCGGGTGGCAAGCTGAGTTTTGCGGCGCTAAAGCGGTGCAGTAATTTGGATCGGTGCGGAGACACAACCCCATGAACGATGATGGCATTCGCCAGCAATTGGAGATGCTGAAGATTGAACATAGGGATATGGATGCAGCAATCGATGCGCTGCAGTTGCAGGGGCTTCCCGATCAGTTGCAGATCGCACGCTTGAAACGCAAAAAACTATCGTTGAAAGATCAGATTCGCAGACTGGACGATCAACTTGTGCCCGATATTTTGGCGTAAATTATCTCTGCACAGTCGTTTCAAGCTGGCACAATATTGTAAATCAGTGGATAAATCTGGTTAACATTACTGACTCCGACCTGCGTAGTGTTCATGATCGCAGCATGATAGATGTTAGCCATCCGATAACGCCAAAGCTCGTTGACAGCCTGTACACAGAAACGATGCTGTTGGCCGATGAAGCGCGCTCGTATTTCGATAGTGAACGCGCGCGGTGCATCAGCCCGGTCGCAGCGTCTGTGGCCTTTTCCTGTGAGTCATTGAAAGTCACCACACGGTTGATGCACGTCATCGCCTGGCTGCTGACGCAGCGCGCGGTGTCGAGCGGCGAATTGCGCGCCAAGGATGCCCTCGATCCATCGCGCCGGCTGGGCGACGCGCCCGAGACCGACGAAATCGCCATCGGCCATTTGCCCGACGGCGCGCGGTTGCTGGTCGGCGCCAGTATCGATCTGCACCGCCGCGTCGCT